>JBEDKR010000009.1:0-15182 GCA_041172005.1 Pseudomonadota bacterium | reverse complement strand
GATCGCGAAGTTTTTGGTCGTCAGATCGGGCAAAACCAAGGCATCCAGCACCCGTTGGCTAAATCGTGGATGGAGCTTGAAGCCGCTCACTTGATGGTTCAAAAAGCAGCATGGCTGTATGACCAAAATTTGCCATGTGCAGCAGAAGCCAATAGTGCGAAGTACCTTGCTGCCGAGGCCTGCTACCACGCTTGCGAAAACGCCATCTTCACCCATGGTGGCATGGGCTTCGCCAAGGAATATCATGTTGAGCGATACCTGCGAGAGTCGTGGATTCCTCGTCTGGCACCCGTTAGTCCGCAACTGATCTTGTGCTTTATCGCGGAGAAGGTGCTGGGCCTGCCTAAGTCTTACTGATTTAAGCGTTTAGCCCGGTTGGCTTGCCGCCATGGATCGAACGTTGTCGGACGCCTGCAACGCCTCTTTCTGTTTGGGCAAAACCACCGACAGGCTGGTACGCACTTCGATGAACATCGGTCCTGTCGCAGCAAGCCCCTGTGCGATTACCGCATCGATGTCTTCGGCGTTATCGATGCGCAGGGTTTGCATGCCGAATGCCTCTGCCATGGCAGTGAAATCAGGGTTGAAAAGGTCTGTGCCGCTGGTACGGCCGGGGTAGTAACGCTCTTGGTGAATCCGGATGGACGCATAACTGGCATTGTTTGAAAGCACAAACAGGATGGGCAGTTTGCGCTCGACGGCGGCAATCATCTCGTTGCCGGTCATTAGAAAGCCACCGTCGCCGACCATGCAAATGGTCTTGACATTGGGTAGACGCAATGCGGTAGCAACTGCAGCAGGTGTGCCGTAGCCCATGGCGCCAGCCAGCGGCGACATCAGGCGTTGAGGGAACACAAACGGGAAATGGCGATACACCGGTGCTGCGAATGTGCCCGCATCGAGGCACACGACCGCGTCGCGCGGTGCCTGTGCAGCTAGGCTACGAACCACTGCAGTGAAGTCCACACCATCGCTCGGCACGCGCTCTGGCCAGCTTGAATGGGTCTTTTGAAGACTGCGCAGTCGGGCAATCCATTCTGTTCGTTCTAGGCTTGAAGGTACGCCACTAGCACGTGCCGTCAGCGCCACGACCAACGATGTCGGATCACACGCCAAACCGAAGTCTGCCGAATAGTGCAGTCCGACTGTGCGCGGGTCCGGATAGCAGTGCAACAGTGTCTGAGTCGGTTGGGGCAGGCTCGGGAAGCTGTAGCCTTGGGTGGGAATGTCACCCAGACGCGTGCCCAGCGCCAGAATGAAATCGCTGTCGTTGAAGGCTGCGATTTGTGCTGGCGCGTTGGCTAACCCCAGCTCTCCCGCATACAACGGATCGGTATTGGGAAACACGTCATGGCGGCGAAACGACACGGCAACAGGAATTTGCCATGCTCGAGCAAACGCCCGCAGCGCTTCACGTCCGCCCGGGTGCTCGAAAGAGCCGCCGGCAATGATCAGCGGCCTTTGTGCCGCATGTAGGCGGGCAACGACGGCGTCGAGGTCAGTCTGTGATGGCAGGGTTGCAGCCTGCGGCGAGACGAGCCAGTCGAACTGTTCGGCTGCCTGCTGCTGAATGTCCTCAGGAATAACCAGCACCACTGGCCCAGGGGTACCCGTCGTGGCCATGCGTATTGCTTTGAAGGCTACCTCAGCCAGTTGTGCAGGATCGGTCGGTTCAAACACCCACTTGGCGATCGATCCGTACATTTTTTGATAATCGATTTCCTGGAAGGCTTCGCGCCGCAAATCTTTGGCTGGAATCTGGCCAATAACCAAAATCATCGGTACGCCGTCTTGCTGCGCAGTATGGACGGCAATGGTGGCGTTGCTGGCGCCGGGGCCGCGGCTGACCATGGCTACGCCCGGTCGGCCGGTGAGCCGTCCGTCGGCCACGGCCATGTAACCCGCGCCGCCTTCATGTCGGCACACCACCGTATCGATGCCCGGAAAATCTACCAGTGCGTCCAGAATGCCGAGGTAGCTTTCGCCTGGCACTAGGAAAACACGGTCGATACCGTTGGTGTGAAAAATATTGAGCAGGGCGTGCGAAGAGGTGAGTGTCATGCGCGAGTGGGCTTTAGATAGGCGCCTGTGGGCGCGATTCGGGTCGTCTTTATTTTGCCGTGCGAGTGTTATGCCATCAATGATAGGGCGTCAATATCAGCTATGCTGAAGAGGCATGAGTTGGGCTCGATATTGACTTGATGGGGGCATAGACCACAATGGATTTGAAAAGGTTGGAATATTTTCTGTCTGTGGCTGAGCACGGCAGTTTCTCCCGCGCGGCCAGTGTGATCGGCGTCGCGCAGCCTGCTCTGGGCCGTCAGGTACAGCGGCTTGAAGAGAGTTGCGGCGCCAAGCTGTTCTACCGTCACGGGCGTGGTGTTTCACTGACTCCGGAGGGCGTAACTTACGCTGCCCGTGTCAGGCCCCTGTTGCTTGAACTTGCAGGCGCCTCCGATGGTCTGGGCAATAGCGAACGACCGCTGGCTGGTGTTGTCACCATAGGCATGACGCCCACCGTCATGTCATTGATCGGATTACCGCTGATCCGCTGGATGCGCGAACTGGCGCCAGGCGTCAGACTCAACTTCTTGGCCGGCTACAGCGGTTATGTGCATGAATGGCTAGTCGATGGCCGACTGGATATTGCGATCTTGCATGACGCACGACGATCCCAGCACATCGCCGTGGATTTTCTCGCTACCGCGCGACTTTTTCTGGTGTCTACGCCTGGGCTGGCGCGTGCCTCTGGAATGAGTGAGGATGCGTCCACACCGATGGCTGTGCAGGCGCTTGCCAGTCTGCCCTTGGCCTTGCCAAGTCGCTCCCACGGACTGCGTCGCACGATCGAGGCAGCAGCAGCCAAGGCCAAGACGGCCTTGAATGTGACCTATGAGTTGGACGCGCTAATGCTGATGAAAGCTGTCGCCTTGGACGGCATTGCTCACACCGTACTGGCTATGCCTGCAGTAGCGGCCGAGGTGCAGGCTGGCAGATTGATCGCCCGACCGCTGGTTGCGCCCGATCTGGAAACACGCTTGATGGTGGCGACTTCCCTGAATCGTCCGCTCACGCAGGCCGCTCGCGCTGTGTTGGCTGAGCTCAAACCCGTATTGATCGCCGAGACTTTAGCCAGTCCGATTGATATGCATGTCAGTGTTGGCTAGATCAAGCAGGCATAGCTGATACAAGCGCTGGGTTATCGGTTCTTTGTCGTTCGTGAGTCAATAATCGGCTGCATTCATAGTAGACAAAATAATTAGATAACCCGGAGACACTCCATGATCTGTATCTTCTCGTCCCTGCGCCATTTCACGCCCAAACTGGCCTTGACTGCTACTGTCGGAGCGAGCCTGCTGATCGGACTGGCATTGACTGGCTCGCCCACACATGCCGCAGACGCTTATCCTTCGCGCCCAGTGACCTTGGTCATTCCTGTCGCCCCAGGTGGCACGACAGACATTGCAGGGCGTGCGCTAGCGCAAGGTCTCAAAGACGCACTAGGTCAAACTGTTGTGGTCGAAAACAGGGCGGGGGGTAGCGGCAACATCGGGCTGGCCTACGTGGCACGTGCTCAACCGAACGGCTACACCTTGCTGCTCAGCTACGAGGGTTATCACACTGGTAACCCCGGTTTGTTCAAAGATCTGACTTGGGATCCGGTCAAGAGCTTCACGCCGATCGCAGAAGTGATTCGGGGCCCCCACGTGATTTTGGTGCCCAAGGATTCCCCAGCAAAAGATCTGAAGTCCTTCATTGCATTGGCCAAAGCAGCGCCCGGTACGTTCAATTTTGCGTCGTCGGGCAACGGCTCCATCCAGCACTTGGGGGCGGAGCAATTCAAGCTGCTGACCGGTACTGATCTGGTTCACGTGCCCTACAACGGCGCGGCGCCCGCCATGCAGGATCTTCTGACAAACAGAGTGCAGTTATTCATCACCACACCGCCAACGGCCATTGGCCATCTGAAGGGTGGCACTTTGCGCGCCTTGGCGATTACCAGCGCTCAGCGCCATCCGATGTTGCCTGATGTGCCCACCACGGCCGAGGCCGGCTTGCCGCAATTCCAGCTCGAAGCCTGGTTCTCGGTGTTCGGACCTGCAGGCATGCCTGCGGATGTGGTTCAGAAGGTGACCGACGCGATCAAGAAGGTGGTGACCTCCCCACAATTCGTCGGCCAGATGAATGCGCAGGGGTCCAACGCCAGCTACAAGTCGCCGACCGAACTGGCCCAGATCGTTAGGGATGACCTCGCCAAGTGGAGCAAGGTGATCAAGGCGGCTGGCATCAGTACGAATTGATGCCTACCGCAACCAGCACCATTGCCGCACATCGCGCCTTTGCCTATTCAAACGATATTCACAATGTCACGCCGCACCGGGTGCTGTTTCGTCCCGGCGCAATAGCCGACATCGATCAAGAAGTTGCACGTCTCGGCAGTCAGCGCTGTCTGGTGATCTCTACGCCGGGACGAATCGGCATGGCTCAGCAGATAGCCGATTTAATCGGTGGGCGCTGTGCCGGTATCCATGCAGAAGCAAAATCTCATATTCCGATTGAGGTTGTCCACCAAGCCCAATCGAAAATGGCATCGCTCGGTGTCGACTGCATGGTGGCCATCGGTGGTGGTGCTTCGATCGGTCTCGCGAAGGCCGTTGCACTCGAAACCAAGCTGCCTTTTGTGGTGATTCCAACGACCTACTCCGGTTCGGAGATGACAGGTTTTTGCGGCATAACTGCTGGCGGTGTGAAACGAATGCACAAGAGCCTATCGATGCTCGCACGGACCGTGATTTATGACCCTGAACTCACCATCCGACTCCCTCTTGCGGTAACTGTCCCTAGCGCGATGAATGCATTGGCGCATTGCATCGACGCCCTGTATGCCGAGACCACGAGCCCACTGACGGCATCCGCTGCCATCGAGGGTTTATGGGCCATCACCCAAAGTCTGCAGCGCGTGCGCCAGACGCCGTTCGACCTGACGGCACGCAGTGAACTGCTGTACGGCGCCTATCTCGGTGGGGCCGCATTAACGGGCGGCTTCGCATTGCAGCATCGCCTAGCGCAATTAATTGGCGGTGCGCTGGAATTGCCCCATGCCGACGCACATGCTGCAATCTTGCCGTATGTCGTTGCTTTTAATGCCCCTTTCGCGCAGCAGGCAGATGAGCGTATCGCCGCAACCTTGCAGGTCAGTCATGCCGCGGTCGGGCTTTACGAATTTGCCATTGAAGTCGGTTCGCCGCTCGGCTTGAAGTCGCTGGGCATGAGCGAATCCGCTATCGAACATTGCACACAACTTGTCATCGCTGATGACAATGGTTTGAATCCGAGGCCGCTGGAGTCCGACGCAGTGCGACGATTGATCACAGACGCCTTTCATGGATGTCGGCCCGGTTGAGCTTAAAAATAAGCTCGATGGTCGGATGTATTTTTTGATTTGATTAGAGGAGATTCACCGATGCGGCTTATTTACACGCCCTCATCCCCGTTCGCCCGGAAGGTCTGTGTGACTGCGCACGAAAAACACTTGTTCGATCAAATCGAACTTGAACCGTGCAGCGCATTCGCTGAGCTCGAGCGCGTCCAGCAAGTGAACCCGATAGGGAAAATCCCCGTACTGATTTTGGACGATGGGACGCCGCTTTATGACAGTACCGTCATCTGTGACTACCTCGATGATATGGGTGGATGGGAGCGCCTGACCCCGGTCTCTGGTATGCCACGTTGGCTCGCGCGTCGCGCCCAAGCAATGGCTGATGACACGCTCACGATCGCCGTCGCCCTCACCATGGAATACCGTCGTCTGGAGGCGCATCAATCAGCACCAGCAATTGAGCGTTCGCACCAACAGCTTGCAATGACGCTGGTCAAGATGGATGAGGAGTCAGCACAGTTTCCGAAGACCCTGTGCATGGTGCAGATTGCGTTCGGCTGTGTTCTTGGATATCTCGATTTTCGGCACGCTGATATCGCGTGGCGACAAAAGCATCCGCAGCTTTTGGCATGGTTTACCCAGTTTTCGCAACGATCATCCATGTTGGCAACAGTGCCGTGCAATCTGTAGCGGACTAGCATTCTTGTAACGCCAAGTGGGTTTGCAAGTGAGTCACACGATCATTCACAATTAAGTCGGGGATAGCCCTGAGCTAATGCATCTGGGCATAGCTGCTATAAATTTTTTGCCCTTGCGGGCCTTTAGGGATCACGGTGATACTGACTGAATAATAGTTTTACTACCTTATGACATTTACTTAAATTCTCTGGTTGAAAAAAATTGTTATGGGTCATAACCCTCAAGGGCATTTACCTGAGCAATAGCCGAGATCAAGTGAGTGGAGGGTGGTAAATAACAAACAACCCGAGACAAGGTTTTCAGACATGCCGAAAAAGCGCTACACCGGCCGCGACGCCTTCTTGCAGCTTCTGATCGATGAAGGTGTGACGCATTTGTTCGGCAATCCCGGCACGACCGAACTCGCGATCATGGAAGCGGTTCCGCAATTTCCCAAACTGAAGTATGTGCTTGGCTTGCAAGAATCCGCTGTGCTGAGCATGGCGGATGGATTTGCGCGTGCATCGAACAAGCTGGCGGCCGTCAACCTGCACTGCACGCCCGGTCTAGGTCACGCCATGGGAGCTTTGTACAGCGCCAAGTTTTCGGGCTCGCCCTTGATCATCACCGCCGGCCAGTACGAGCTGGGATATGGCTTGCAGGAGCCTTTGCTGTACGAGCCATTGGTCCCGCTTGCGCAGCCCTTGGTGAAGTGGGCCGTCGAAGTCACACGTATTCAGGATTTACCTCGTATCGTGCGCCGAGCCGCCAAGATCGCCCTCACGCCGCCGACTGGCCCGGTCTTCATCAGCCTGCCCGGAAGTATCTTGGATGATGAGGCCGAGCTGGACCTAGGGACTCCGACCCGCGTCGACTCCAGCAGCAGACCATCTGATGAAGCACTTGAATGCCTCGCGGATCGACTGCTCCTTGCGGCAAACCCCGTGATCATCGCCGGGCGCGAGTTGGCAAATCACGACGCATTCAGTGAGGCCAGTGAGCTGGCCGAGCTGCTTGGGGCTGCGGTGTATCAGGAGCCGGTTCCGTATAACGCTCGCTTTCCCTCAACGCATCGCGCTTGCATGGGCGACCTGACCCGCAACCAGTCAAAAGTGCGGGAAACGCTGCAGCAATATGACCTGCTGGTTTGTCTCGGTGCCGACCTGTTGCGCATGTCACCGTACAGCCCGATTGATCCGCTTCCCGATGACATGCCGGTCGTGCACATCACAGAGCGCGATTGGGAACTGGGCAAAAACTACCCCACAGAATTTGCAATTCGAGCGGATGTCAAGACGACCTTGCGCGCGTTGTTGCCAGTGTTGCGGCGTAAGCGTACCTCCGAACAAGCGAGTCAGGCCAGCCGTCGCCTCAGCGACTTGGAGGCGCGCAACTGGTGTGCGCAACGCGATAGCGCACGTAGACAGACAACTGAAGCGGCAAAGACGATGCCGATTGATCCCCGCTTTTTAATGATGAGTCTTGTCAACGCTTTGCCTGAAGGCGCGATTGTTGTCGAAGAAGCACTGACGGCGGCTCCGGCGCTGGCGAGTTTTTTGCCGATGCAAGACGCGAACAGTTTTTATGGCCTCGCAAGCGGTGGTCTCGGATTTGGCTTACCGGGCGCCATCGGTATCAGCTTGGCACAACCGGGGCGTCCGGTGGTTGCTGCTATCGGCGACGGCAGTGCGATGTACGGCATACAAGGGCTTTGGACTGCCGCACATCTGCGGCTACCGATCACTTATGTGGTCATTAACAACCGCAGCTACAGGATCATCAAGGAGCGGCTGGTGTCGTCCCGTAAGACAGATCGCTTCATTGCAATGGACATGAAAGACCCACCGATCGACTTTGTCTCTTTAGCGAGGGGACTGGGTTTAAATGCACGGTGCGTGACTGACCCGAGCGACCTTGACAGCGCGTTGCGGGACGCCATTGCAAGCGGCGTGCCGAACCTGATTGAAGTGATTGTGGCTGACGGTTTCGGGACCTGAAAGCGAAGTGAGTGCGTGACCTAGTGAAAAAAATTACAGGAGATGACAAGATGAAAAACTTGAATAAAACGGCTTCCACCATGATGGTTTTGCTGGCTGCTTGGACTGCACCTGCTGTCATGGCGCAGTCCGCTGCTGACTATCCTGCAAAACCGGTCACGATGATCGTCGGCTTCCCGCCTGGGACTGCCACTGACAGCGTCGCACGTATCCTCGGTGAGCGCCTCGGGACACGGCTGGGTAAGCCATTCATCGTTGAGAACAGGGCGGGGCAGGGTGGCAGCATTGGCGCAGCGGCAGCTGCGAAAGCGCCGCCTGACGGGTATATGCTTTTGATGAGTGCAACTGCGCCTATGGCGACGAATCACCATCTCTATGCAAAGTTGCCCTACGACAGTTCGCGTGACTTTGCACCGATTGGTTTGACTTCGTGGCTACCTTATGCGCTGGTGGTCAATTCCAATCTCAAGATCAACACTTTGGCGGAGCTGGTCGCGCGCGCCAAGGCCGAGCCTAGCAAGTTGAGCTATGCCTCAATCGGCAACGGCACCACCAGCCATTTACTAATGAGCATGTTGATGGAGCAAACGGGAACCAAAATCAGCCATGTGCCGTACAAGGGCAGCGCTCAGGCGCAGACAGACCTGATGGGGGGGCACGTTGACATGACCTTTGACACGATGGTCTCCGTCATGCCGCACGTTAAGGCCGGCACGTTGAAGGCCTTGGCAGTGAGCACGATGTCCCGGTCCAAATTCTCACCCGAAATTCCAACCTTGAATGAGCTGGGTGTGACTGGTTTTGACGCCGGAGCATGGCTTGGACTTCTCGCCCCCGCAGGAACGCCGAAACCGATTGTTGACAAACTCAATCGTGAATTGAATGCGGTTCTTGATGAGCCGGAGACGCAAAAGCGGCTCTTGGCTCTCGGCGCTGAAATGTTGAAAAGCACGCCTGAAGAGTTTTCCGCATTTATCAAAAGCGAGCGCGAGAAATGGGGCATTCGGGTACGCCAGTCGGGCGCAAAAATTGAATGAGGCGTATGGTCACTTCCAACACAGACAGGGAAAACAATGCAGCCTACGAATGTGAAAGACTCTGTGTCCGAGGCAGAGTGGCAAACGCGCGTCGACCTCGCCGCCTGTTACCGCCTGATGCCGCTATTCGGAATGAGCGACTTGGTCTACAACCACATCACGGCTCGCATCCCGGGTCCGCAAGAACGGTTACTGATCAACCCCTACGGATTCATGTACGAGGAAATCACTGCTTCCAGCCTAGTGGCGATCGATTTGGACGGCAAAGTCCTGTTCAACCCGAATCAAGACTATGGAATCAACCAGGCGGGTTATGTGATCCACAGCGCCGTTCATGCCGCGCGTGAGGACGTGCAGTGCGTGATTCATACCCATTCGCGTGCGGGTATGGCGGTGTCGGCTCTGAAATGCGGCCTTCTCCCATTGACACAAACCGCTATGCGCTTTGGCCACGTCACCTATCACGACTACGAGGGGGTAGCGGTTGATCTCGACGAGCGGGAACGGCTTGTGCGAGATCTCGGCGACACCGAGGTGATGATCTTGCGCAACCATGGCCTGCTAAGCGTTGGAGCTGATATTTCTCAGGCGTTCAATGCCATGTACTGGCTAGAGATGGCCTGCCGGGCGCAGGTCGACGCCATGGCGTGCAACACTGAACTGAATCTGCCGGCGCCGGAAATTATCGAAAAAACAGCACACCTGTACAAGCCACAAACACGGCGACCCTTTGGCGTCATGGAGTGGCCTGCGATGTTGCGTTATCTTGATCGCAGAGATCCGTCTTATTCCACTTGATTAGTTGAGTTCGCACGTGAAGCCGGTGTTCAAACGCCGCTCTGCAACATCATGGTGAGCCTGCTTCGCGGGTTTGGACTTTCGGTTGGGCTAGCAGCCAGTTCGAAGTTTGCAAGTGCTGAGTCCTTGCTCGTTGCACCTAGCGGTTCAAGCACCACATAGATGGCATGCCCGGTTCACGGTACAGCATCCAATTTACAACAAAGGAAATCAAATGGATCTAGGTCTTAAAAATAGGGTGGCTCTTGTCACCGGCGGCTCGCAGGGTTTGGGTAAAGCAATTGCTACAAGGCTAGCGCAAGAAGGTGCCAGCGTCGTGATCGTGGCACGTGGCCGCGAATTGCTGGAGCAGACTGCGAATGAGATTCGAGCCTCCGGTGGACAGATCGCGACAGTGCAGGCGGACGTCAGTTCCGTCGAGGATTGCACCCGTTTGATTCGCGAGGCGAGCGAGGCCTTCGGTAGGCTAGATATTCTTGTCAACAATGCCGGCACGTCTGCCACTGGTGAATTTGAATCCATCACGGACGAAGGATGGCAGGCGGACTTCGACCTCAAGCTCTTTGCAGCGATCCGGCTAGCGCGTCTTGCCATTCCGCACATGAAGCAACAAGGTTGGGGGCGGATCGTCAACATCACGACCATTGGTGGCAAGCAGCCGCGCGCCAAATCAATGCCGACGACAGTCACGCGTGCCGCCGGACTTGCTTTTACCAAGGCGCTGTCTAAAGAATACGGTCCCGACAACATTTTGGTGAATACTGTTTGCATAGGTTTGGTTCGTGCAAACCAGCACGAAAAGAAGGCGACGAAGGCTGGCGTAGCGGTGGAGATGCTTTACAGCGACATGGCGAAAGATATTCCACTGGGTCGGGTTGGTCGTGCTGAAGAAGTCGCCAGCGTGGTGGCATTTCTCGCATCTGAAGAGGCCAGCTTTGTGACTGGCAGTAGCATCAATCTGGATGGTGGTGCATCGGCTGTTTTGTGATGCTGGGCCGCTTTTGATTCACGGTTCAGCAGCAAGGCCACCAAGCCAACGGGCGGCCAACCAGTCGCCCCGCTCGACGGCCACTCGCATGCATTCAACAAGGCAGACTTCGACACATCGTACAGAGTGTGTTGTCTTGCGATTCATCGGCAAGCCTAAGACGATCTTGCGAACTAACACTGGTTCGGTCAGCGGTGCAGCCGCAAGGACACCGCGCGAAATATCGTCTGCGACAGCAATTGTGGGCAGAATGGTCAAGCCATGTCCACCAAGCACAAGGCTCTTCTGAACGCTCATGGCATTGGTTTCTGCAACAACTTTCAATTGCAAGCCCATCAGCGCCGCAGCTTTTTCTACCAAGCTGCGCAACCCGTGCGGCGCGCTCGGCAGAACCAGTGGCTTGCCCGAGAGTTCAGCCATGCTGACCGGTTGATCGGGTCGCAATCCAGAGTCGGGAAGTCCGACTACCCACAAACCCTCTTCCAGCAAAGGTTTGACTTGTATTGTCGGCGTGTGCTTTTGGTCATAGAGCAGCGCTACATCGGCTTCCCCCGACTCGAGCCAGCTCTGGAGATGCCCTGCATAGCCCATCGAGATTCTGACGCGGATCCCGGGGTAACTCATGCTGACGGAGGTGATTAATGCACTCGACAATAAGTCGCAGGTGCTTGGGAGGAGTCCGACTGTGACGATGCCACCAACAGTGCCTTGCGATGGTCGAATTTCGGCTCGCGCACGATCGACTTCTCGTAGCACCCTATTCGCGTATTCGACAAGTGTTTTGCCGGCGTCGGTCAATGCCATGCCGTGGCGTCCACGATCAAATAAGGTGGTGCCTAGATCTTCCTCAAGCAAGCGAAGCTGGCGCGATACAGCAGGCTGAACGATGTTGAGTAAAGCCGCAGCGCGGGTCACGTTGCCTGTCTCCGCAACGGTTAGGAAAGCACGAAGTTGTTTGAAGTCCATTTATTGTTGACTATGACGAATTGTGATTAAGGAATTGCAAAATTCTATCGAATATTAATTTCAATCACAAATTATGATGGGTTTCGGTAAAACATCTTGAGAGATATTCATGGACCAAACAACGGTCATTGCGCCGCAATGGCAGCAAGCCATTTACAAGGTGCTCAAAGAGGGCGGCGTCAAGCAAATCGCTTACGTTCCAGACGCTGGCCATGCGCATGCGATTCGAAGCGCACAAGCAGATCCGGATATGCAGGACATTGTGCTGACAACAGAAGAAGAGGGTGTTGCATTGGTGAGCGGCGCTTGGTTGGGTGGGCAGCGTGCAGCCCTGCTCATGCAGAGCAGTGGGGTTGGCAACTGCGTCAACATGTTCTCGCTACTGCGCAGCTGCAATTTTCCCTTCCTGACGCTTGTGACGATGCGCGGCGAGTATGCCGAATTCAATCCTTGGCAGGGTCCCATGGGAAAGAACACCCAAAGTGCCTTGGAGATGATGGGCATCACGGTGCTCCGTGTATCGCGACCTGAGGATGTGGAGGAAATTGTGAGTGCGGGTCTAGATGCCGCATTCTTGGCGGGTGAGCAGGTGGCTATTCTGCTGTCTCAAAGCCTAATTGGTCGCAAGAAGTGGGAGCGCAAATAATGAGCACGTCTGTCAAAATCGCTGTAGATCGACGAACCTTCGTTGCCAAGCTGCTGCAGGCCACGCCTGACGCTCTGGTGATCACGGGGCTGGGCTCTCCGTCCTACGATGTGTTTGCAGCCGGAGACCGTGCTCGCAACTTCTACCTGTGGGGTGCCATGGGTGGATCAACATCGATGGGCTTGGGGCTTGCACTAGCGCAACCCTCGAAATCGGTCGTGGTCATCACGGGTGACGGTGAGCAACTCATGGGGATCGGAAGCCTCGCCACAATTGGCGTCAAGCAACCTGCCAACTTAACGATCGTGGTGCTCGACAACGGACACTTTGGTGAGACGGGGATGCAGCGCAGTCACTCGAGCTTGGGCACCAACTTGGTGGCCGTGGCGAAAGGCTTTGGCATCGCAGACGCCTTCGTTGTCAATCAGTTTGAAGGCTTTAGTGATGTGGCGCGGCGCGTGAATGCTCGCCAAGGTTTGGCTTTTGCTCAGGTCCTCATTAGCTCTGATGAGCCTGCGCGCGTGTTACCCCCACGTGATGGCGTTTACGTGAAAAACCGTTTCCGTGCAGAACTGGGTTTCCTGCCGTTCTAGTCCGACATCAGATTTTTGTGTGATCACACCGCAAGGAAACTTCGCACCTCACGTGTCACAAACTCTGTTTGCGGAGATCCGGGTACAGCACGCCAAGCCAAATGCCCTTTGGGTGAATCGATCACTCTGTAGCATGCGCCCCGGATGCCAGCTGCAATTTCACCGGCGCCCTGAAGGCCGAGCAGCCGATCCTGCGCGCAGGGCATGACCAGCACCTGTGCGTCCACCCGTGCCAGTGCTTGCAGCAGGTCACCACCGAACGGTGCGGTGACATCATGCGCAGTTGAAGTCTGGTAGCGGCGTAACAAACTCCAAGCATCCCATTTCGAAAACCATTCTCCGCCGCCTGCCGTTTCTGCTTCGGCTTGGGCCCGTGGAATCGACTCTAGGTAGCTGTCACTCACTGTCCAAGGAAAGTAGTGCTTACCGGCAGCACGCAACCCTGCCACGGGCTGATGTTGATACTCCCCGTTGTTCCACTGTGGGTCCAGCGTAATCATGTCAAGCATGCGCGCCGATGCTAGGTTGATGATGTTGCCGGAGCGCCAGTCTGGTACCAGTAATACCGCAGATTGAACCGACCCCGGAAAGTTGATGATCCACTCCAAGGCTTGAAACGCGCCCATCGAAGCGCCAGCCAAAACTGCTATCGGCTGATCACCCAAGCCAAAGCCGTCTCGCGCAAGGTCGTGCTGGGCTCGCACCATATCGCGGATCGTGTACTGAGGAAAATTACCTCTGGCACCATCAGCCGGTTGTGAGGAGGTTCCGCCGCCAATGGCGTCGGAACAGACCACGCAATAACGATCGGTGTCATATGCTCTGCCCGGTCCCACATGGCCCAAGCCACTGTGACGCGTATTGCCCGTGCCTGGCAGCACAAGCAGCAAGTTGTCGCGGGCGGCGTTGAGCTCTCCAAACACCACATAGCCGACTCGCAACTGGTCGACTCTTTCGCCGGATTCGAAACCAAAATTGGCGATCGTAAAAACACCTTCTCGTCCAGTAGGAAGGTGGGGGAAATCTGGGTGGGTATTTATAAACATGCTGGCACTATTCAAGCTTGATGGTTTTAAGCCGCACGGCCCATTCTTCTGATTCCCGCGACACCATAGCGGAGAAGTCTGTGCTCGACATCCTCATCGGCTCGTGCGCAGCGACAGCCAAATCGTTGCGAAATGATTCTTCAACGACGAATCCTTGGATCTCGTCGGAGAGACGTTGAACAACGGCCTTTGGGGTGCCAACGGGCGCAAAAAAACCAAGCCAAGTTCGTTGCGCAAAGCCCTTTGCCCCGGCCTCGTTCATTGTCGGAACATTGGGCATGAAGGTGCTTCGTTTTTTAGTGGAAAAGGCTATGGCGCTGACGCGCCCCGACTTTACTTGCGGGATGGCCGTCGAGGGGCCATCAAAAACGAAATCTACCTGTCCAGCCATAACGTCTGTCAGTGCTGCGGAAGAGCCTTTGTACGGAACATGGATGAACTCTAGGCCAGCTGACTGGGCGAATAATTCGGAGAAAAGATAAGCGTTGCTGCCAATACCCGCTGAAGCGTAGGTGATGGCACCTTTGGGCTTGGACTTGCCGTAGGCGATCAGATCCACCAAACTTTTCCATGGGGCATTGGGCCGGGTTAGCATCACCAAGCCGCCCTCTGCGACGCCCCCCACGCCAATCAGATCCTTGATAGGGTCGAATTTGAGGTTTTGATACATATGGGGAAACAGCGGAATCGACGAACTGGCCCATAGCAGCGTGTATCCGTCTGCAGGTGCTCCAGCGACGGTGGCTGCCGCAATGGTCCCGCCCGCTCCGGGGCGGTTCTCAACCAATACGGGTTGCTTGAGCCGTTCCGACAATCGTTTGGCAGCAATGCGCGCCAAAACGTCAGTGTTGCTACCGGCCCCAATACCAACCAGTACAGTTATCGTTTTTAAAGGATAGCTAGGTGCTTGGGCGCCAGCTTGAGGGATGCAAAGCATTCCAAATGAAGCGATGCCGAGCAGGCGAATAGTTGTTGTAAAAATGGTTGTCTCCTGTCAGGTCAAGATGAAGGGCTACTGGGCTTTTCCGACAGCTGCGGATACGAGCTGTCCAT
>JBEDKR010000008.1:0-15338 GCA_041172005.1 Pseudomonadota bacterium | reverse complement strand
GTGCGTGGAGCGGATTTTCATGGACATTTGGCGTCATTGCAAACCGGCCAAGCTGGCGGTTTTTGCCCGCTACACGCGGCGCGGTGGTCTGGACATCAACCCGTTTCGCACCAGTTACCCGCAGGCGCTGCCGCCAGCGGTGCGCACAGCGCGCCAATGAACCGGCTTTAAAACAGCTGATCCATATAGGGCGGCACGGGCTCTTCAGCGGTCGTGCCGGCTGCGTTCGTTGAAGCCGACAACTTCTGTAACGCTGCAGCGTCTTCAGCCTTCAACAAAGTGCCGACGCGCACGCCCAGCAGCCGCAATTTTTGAGTCAAAGGCACGCGCTTGAGTGCCAAGCCAGCGGTCTGCCGGATGGTTTTGGCATCGGCCGTGTAGTGCGCCAGCGTCTGGTCGCGCGTGACACTTTGAAAGTTGTCATAGCGCAGCTTGATGCCGATGGTCTTGCCCACGTAACCCTTGCGCTGCAAGTCTTCAGCCACCTTCTCACACAGCCGCGTGAAGACGGCACCCAGCTCGGCCTTGTCGCGCACCGCGTGCAGGTCGCGCTCAAAAGTTGTTTCACGGCTCATCGACACCGGCTCGCTTTCGGTCACCACCGGCCGGCTATCGCGGCCCCAAGCAGCGTCGTGCATCCAGGCACCGGTGGCCTGGCCAAAGTGGTCGATCAGCCAACCGATCTCTTGCGCCGCCATCTCGCCAATCGTGTGAATGTTCAGCGCCGCCAGCTTCGCATCAGACTTCGGCCCAATGCCGTTGATCTTGCGACAGGCCAGCGGCCAGATCATGGTTTGCAGGTCGGCTTCCTGAACAATCGAAATGCCGTTCGGCTTGTTGAACTCACTCGCCATTTTTGCGATGAGTTTGTTCGGCGCGACGCCGATCGAGCAAGTCAATCCCGTCTTCTCAAAAATGCTGCGTTGAAGCAGCCGCGCCAGTGACTTGCCGCCGTCACGCTGACCGCCTGGCACCTCGGTAAAGTCGATATAGACCTCGTCAACGCCTCGGTCTTCTACCAACGGCGCGACTTCCCGAATAGCCTCCTTGAAGGCTCGCGAGTACTTGCGCACTTCGTCGAAATCCACCGGCAACACAATCGCATCCGGGCAGAGCTTGGCTGCTTTCATCATGCCCATCGCTGAACCAACCCCGAACTGCCGGGCGGCATAGGTCGCCGTGGTGATGACGCCGCGGCCCACATAGTCTTTGAGCCGGGGGAAGTCGTCGACTGGAATGAATCGCAGCGCGCGTTCGCCCTGCGCTTCGCGCAATGCTTCGTCAACCCGACGGCGACCGCCGCCGATGACCACCGGCAGGCCCTTCAGCTGGGGGTAGCGCAGCAACTCGATGGACGCAAAAAAAGCGTCCATGTCGAGGTGGGCAATTCGGCGGATCACGGTCTTTACAAAAACCGATCCAGCAACTTGCGTGAATGGCGGTCCATCTGAGCCATATCTCGAATCAAAAATTGCACGCCGTGGCTGTCTGTGACGAGCAACACCGTGGCCGACAACCGGCGGATGTCTTCCTCGCCTTTGAGCAGCAAGCTGGTGTCGCCGCGGTCGGTTTCGATGTCCCAAGTGCAAGGCGCGACCAGACTGCTGACGCCGCGCAATTTCAAGATGCGAGGCATGAATTCACGCTGGGTCAAGGCGCGCAAAACGTTGGCACGCAAGCCGGCGGACAAGTCATTCAAAGTCGCGATCCACAGCAGCTCATGGCCTTCGGCGTCGACCAGTGCGACGCTTTCATCAGGCGCGGCTACGGGAAAGGCCCGGACAGCGATGACCTGCTCATGGCGCACGCCTTGGTTAGAGACATAAAACCAGTGGCCGGCGGCATCGCAGTCAAATTCAAAATTCAGTGTGCTCACAAAACGTCCTTTACTGTGTGCGGCACAGCCTCGGGCAGGCTCAAAGGCACAGCTTCGACGATGGGTAACTCGCGCAACACAGCGCCTTCGGCTTCGGCTTGGCGCTGCTGCGCCTCGTACAAACGCCAGTAAGCGCCTTGCGCCGCAATCAGTTCGTCGTGTGGGCCGACCTCCACAATCTGGCCTTTGTCCATCACCACCAAACGATCGGCTTTTCGCAAGGTCGACAAGCGGTGGGCAATGGCAATAGTGGTGCGTCCGCGCACCAAGTTGTCCAAGGCATTTTGAATTTCTTTTTCGGTTTCAGTGTCCACCGACGACGTCGCTTCGTCCAAAATCAAAATGCGCGGGTTGATCAGCAAAGCCCGAGCAATCGAGATTCGCTGGCGTTCGCCGCCCGACAAACCCTGGCCGCGTTCGCCAACCAAAGAGTCGTAACCTTGCGGCATGCGCAAAATAAATTCGTGCGCATGGGCGGCGCGCGCCGCCGCCACAATCTCCTGCCGTGAGGCATTCGGTTTGCCGTACGCAATGTTGTCTGACACCGTGCCAAAAAACAAAAATGGTTCTTGCAGCACCAAACCGATGTTGCGGCGGTAATCACTCACGCCAAACTGCCGAATGTCGACCCCATCTAGGGCAATGCTGCCCTCGGTGACATCGTAGAAACGACAAATCAAATTCACCAAGGTGCTCTTGCCCGAACCGCTGTGACCGACCAGACCGATCATCTCGCCAGGCTGAATGTCCAAGCTCAATTGACGAATCACGGCGCGGTTGCCGTACCTGAAATCGGCATTCGACAAAGTCAGACGCCCCTGCACTTCAGGCATAAGCAGCGGATTTTTTGGCTCAGGGACACTAGAAACATGATCGAGAATTTCAAAGATTCGCTTGGCCCCAGACGCGGCTTTTTGGGTGCTGGAGACGATCCGGCTCATCGAATCAAGGCGCGCGTAAAAACGTCCGATGTAGGCCAAGAAAGCTGTCAACACACCGACGGTTATTTCATTCTTAGAGACCAGCCAAATGCCAAACGCCCAGACTACCAACAAACCGATTTCGGTCACGAAGGTGATGGTCGGTCCGAACAAGGACCAGACCCGGTTCAAGCGGTCGTTCACTGCTAAGTTGTGTTTGTTGGCGTCATTGAAACGCTGTGCTTCGCGGTCTTCCTGCGCAAAGGCCTTGACCACCCGAATACCCGGAATGGTGTCGGCCAAGACGTTGGTCACCTCAGACCAGACCCGGTCAATCTTTTCAAAACCGGTGCGCAAACGTTCGCGCACGATATGGATCAACCAACCGATGAACGGCAAGGGCAGCAGCGTGACCAAGGCCAAGGCCGGATTGATAAAAAACAAAATGACGGCCGTCATCAAAATCATCAGCACATCGGTAGCGAAATCCAGCAAGTGCAAAGACAAAAAGACGTTGATGCGGTCGGTCTCGCTGCCAATTCGGGCAATCAAGTCACCTGTGCGCCTGCCGCCAAAATACTCGAGAGACAACTTCATCAAGTGCTCGTAGGTGGTGGTTCGCAAGTCTGCACCAATCCGCTCTGACACCAAAGACAAAACGTAGGTTTTGATCCAACCCAAGCCCCAGGCCACGAAGGCCGAACCAAACAAACCCAGCAAATACCAAGACACCGTGACGGGGTCGATATGCGCACCGTTCTGGTAGGGAATCAAGACCTCGTCCATCAACGGCATGGTCAAGTACGGTGGTACCAACGTGGCGGCAGTGGCGGCCAATGTCAGGACAAACCCCAGCAGCAACTGACCTTGGTAAGGCCGCGCAAAACGCCACAACTTGAACAGTGTCAGCGTTGACGTCGGGCGGCTTTCTTTTTCAGCGCAAATCGGACAGTCGTCCTCGGCGGCATCAATCGGGCTGTGACAGACCGGGCAAATGTCGTCTGGCAAACCGCCTTGAGCCGGCTCACCCGCTGTCACGCCGGCATCCTCTGAAGACGCGGATTTGTGTAACTCTTCAAATTGACTTTTAAAGCGCAACACCGCAGGCAAGCGGCCCAAAGTGAAGCGCCAGGCCGCTAAACGCTCGCCCTTAGCGTGCAAAGCCAAAGTCCCAACACCCGCGTGATCGCTCAATACCAAGGTTTGCAAAGGGTCAAACGGCCAAGAAGGCCAGTTTTTTTGCGCTAAATCGCCAGAGATGACTCGTTGATCGGTCAGAATCAGCAGACTTTTTACGAAATTTAAATTCTCGTTCAGGTCAACTTCTAAGCTAGCTGAAACGTTTTCATCAGGATGAACCTGCAAAACACCCTGCTCGCGCCAGTCAGAAGGCAACCCCAGCAAGTTATTGGGCGTAAGGGCGTTGGGGGTCATAAAGGTTCAAGCAACAAGAGTCAGCGTGTGTTGGCGGCTAAGAAAAAGAGCGGCCAAGACACCGTCCATTCGCCTTGTTTATCGGAAGAATTTTGCCAGTGCAGCAACCATCAAGATATTCTATCGTTACACGTCAATGCTCCCAGAGTAGCGTCGCCCATGAGTGCTAAAGACATTCAATTTTTGCGGATGACGCATTTGCGTGGGCCCAATATTTGGACCTATCGCCCCGTCATGGAAGCGTGGATCGACATTGGCGCCCTTGAAGACTGCCCATCCGATACCCTGCCCGGCTTTAACCAGCGCCTGCAAGCCCTGCTACCTGGCTTGGTTGAACACCGTTGCAGCGTTGGCGAACGTGGTGGATTTTTAAAGCGTTTAGAAGAAGGCACCTGGCCCGGCCACATCATGGAACATGTGGCGCTGGAACTGCAAAACCGCGCTGGCATGCAGACAGGTTTTGGCAAAGCCCGCGAAGCCGGCGTGCGCGGCATCTACAAAGTCGTCATCCGCACCCGACACGAAGCCGTCAGCCGCGCTGCCTTGCAAGCCGCCCGCGACTTGGTCATGGCGGCCATCGAAGACCGGGACTACCCAGTGGCCCAAACCATCGCGGACTTGACCCAAATGGTCGACAGCCTGTGCATCGGGCCGAGCACTGCTTGCATCGTCAATGCCGCGGCAGAACGCGGTATTCCGGCCATCCGATTGAACGAAGGCAACTTGGTCCAATTAGGTTATGGCGTCAGCCAGCGCCGTATTTGGACAGCAGAAACTGATCAAACCAGCGCCATTGCCGAAGGTATTTCCAAAGACAAAGACCTGACCAAAAGTTTGCTGGCCAACTGCGGCGTGCCCGTGCCCGAAGGTCGCAATGTAGCTTCGGCGCAAGAGGCTTGGTCTGCGGCGCAAGACATCGGCCTGCCGGTTTGCGTCAAACCGGTTGACGGCAACCACGCCCGCGGCGTGTCACTGGAGCTGTACACCCAAGCGGAAGTTGAATCAGCCTTTGTGTTGGCTGAAGCCGAAGGCAGCGAAGTCTTGGTCGAGCGCCACATCTTGGGCGATGAACACCGCCTGCTAGTGGTCGGCGGCAAAGTCGTCGCGGCCAACAAAGGCGAGGTGGCCAGCATTGTGGGCGACGGCGTTCACTCCGTTCAAGCCTTGATTGAAAGCCAGATCAACTCCGACCCGCGTCGCGGCGAGGAAGAAGATTTCCCGCTGGACACCATCCGGCTGCACGAGCACCCGACCGCCGTGATGGAACTGAAACGCCAAGGCTTGACCGGCGACTCCATCCCCGAGTTGGGTCGCAGCGTCATGGTCATGCGCACCGGCAACATGGCCATGGACGTGACCGATCTGGTGCACCCCGACGTCGCCGAGCTGGTCGCCTTGGCTGCCCGCATCGTTGGCCTGGACATCGCCGGGGTTGATTTGGTGGCCCAAGATATTTCCAAGCCCATGAAAGCCCAAGGCGCCGCCATTGTGGAAGTCAACGCAGGGCCAGGCCTGTTGATGCACTTGAAACCAGGCTCCGGCCTCGCCCGCCCGGTCGGTGAAGCGATTGCCAGCCACTTGTTTGCCAACGACAGCAACGCACGCATCCCCGTGGTCGGCTTGCTCGGCCATGAAAACACCACTGGCACCAGCCATCTGATTGGCTGGTTTCTGCACTTACAAGGTCTGCGCACAGGTTTGTCGTCGGCCAAGGGTTTGTTTGTTGGCCAACGCTGCTTGCAAGAAGACGACGGCATGACGTGGGAGGTCGCACAGCGCTTGCTGGTCAACCGTGCCGTGCAGGCGGCGGTGTTTGAAACCACCGCCCGCCAAGTCTTGACCGAAGGCCTGCCCTACGACCGCTGCCATGTGGGCGTGGTCACCGCCATGCCCAAAGCCGACGGCTTGCAAGATCTCTACATCCAAAACGACGACCAAATGCCGAACGTGGCGCGCACGCAAGTCGACGTCGTGCTGCCCGATGGCGTGGCCGTGTTGAACGCACAAGACGACGCCGTGGCGGCCTTGGCCGACTACTGCGACGGCGAAGTGATTTTTTATGCCGCCTCAGAAACCAACCCACATTTGGTCAAACACCGCGCCATTGACGGCCGGGTGGCGTTTTGGCGCAAGGGTCACTTGATCTTGTCCCACGGCACGCATGAAACCGATGTGCTGAACCGGCAGTTGCCCGCGATCGACAAATTCTTTCGCGATCAAATCCTCACCAGCGACGAACTTCTGGCCGCAGCAGCCGCGGCTTGGGCCTTGAACGTACCTGTTGATTTGATCCGAGCAGGGACCAAGAGCTTTGCCAGAAGTCCTGCATCGCACTGACGCTCACCGAACCCACTTCAGGAAAACTTGGTCATGGAAGTTTCAAGAATTCGTGCATTGCGAGGCCCCAACTTATGGAGCCGCCACACCAGCATTGAGGCCATCGTCACCTGCACACCCGACGAATGCGCCTTGCCAGCGGACAGTGCGTTTGAAAAAGAATTGCGGCGCATTTTCCCGGCCCTAGGCCACTTGGAAGGCCCACACCCAGGTCAGCCTGCCAGCATGGCCAAGGCCTTGGAAAAAATCACACTTGATTTGCAAGCCCATGCCGGCTGCCCTGTCACCTTCAGCCGGACCACGCCCACCGAAGAACCTGGCGTCTACCAAGTGGTGGCGCAATACACCGAAGAAGCAGTGGGTCGTCTGGCCTTTTCTTGGGCTGAAAAGCTCTGCCATGCCGCCCAGAATCAAGAAGCGTTCGACCTGAACCAAGCTTTGGCCGAGTTGCATGACTTGGACGAAGCTGTGCGCTTAGGTCCATCGACCGGCGCCATCGTCGATGCTGCCATCGTTCGCGGCATTCCATTTCGGCGCCTGACTGAAGGCAGCATGGTTCAGTTCGGCTGGGGCTCACAACAGCGGCGCATTCAAGCCGCCGAGACCGACAGCACCAGCGCCATTGCCGAAGCCATCGCGCAAGACAAAGATTTGACCAAGTCCTTATTGCTGTCCGTGGGTGTGCCCGTCCCACTTGGCCGACCCGCCAAAGACCTGGAAGACGGCTGGGCGATTGCCCAAAAAATTGGCCTGCCCGTGGTGCTCAAGCCGCTGGACGGCAACCAAGGCAAAGGCGTCACCGTCAATGTGGTTGAACGTGAGGTGTTCAACCGAGCCTATGCCACCGCCGCGTATTACGGCGAGGTGTTGGTCGAAAAATTTCTGCCGGGCAGCGACTATCGACTGTTGGTGGTGGGCGACAAATTAGTCGCGGCGGCGCGGCGTGAACCACCGTTGGTGGTGGGCGACGGCGTGTTGAGCGTTCGCGAGTTGGTGGCCGAGGTCAACACTGACCCTCGCCGCGGCGAAGGTCACTCGACATCTCTGAGCAAAATCAAGTTTGACGACATCGCCATCGGCTGCCTGAAGTCGCAAGACCTCGACCCCGACAGCGTGCCTGAAAAAGGCCGGCGCGTGGTCTTGCGGAACAACGCCAACTTGTCCACCGGCGGCACCGCGACCGACGTCACCGACGATGTTCACGCCGATGTGGCGGCGCGTGTGGTGGCTGCGGCTCAAATGGTCGGCGTTGACGTTTGCGGCGTCGATGTGGTCTGCGAGTCGGTGCTGCGCCCCTTGGAGGAGCAAAACGGCGGCGTGGTGGAAGTTAACGCCGCGCCGGGCCTGCGCATGCACATCAGTCCGTCTTTTGGCAAGGGCCGCCCAGTCGGGCAAGCGATCATTGAACAGTTGTATCCAGACGGGCAAGACGGCCGGATTCCCGTTATTGCCGTGACTGGCACCAACGGCAAAACCACCACCGTACGCCTGACAGCACACTTGCTTAAAGCCCATAAACTCCGCGTCGGTATGACCAACACCGACGGTGTGTATGTCAACGGCCGACAAATCGATGACGGCGATTGCAGCGGCCCGCGCAGTGCCCGCAATGTGCTGATGCACCCTGACGTCGACGCCGCAGTCTTTGAAACAGCCCGCGGTGGTTTGCTGCGCGAAGGTTTGGCCTTTGACCGCTGCCAAGTGGCGATCGTGACCAACCTTGGCTCAGGTGATCACTTAGGCCTGAACTACATCACGACCCTAGAAGATTTGTCGGTATTAAAGCGCGTGGTCGTCTTGAATGTGGCGACTGACGGCATGGCCGTTCTGAATGCCGCCGATCCCTTGGTCGCCATGATGGCCAAACTCTGCCCAGGCAACGTGACCTTCTTTGCACTCGACTCCCACAATGCCGTTTTGGCCACGCATCGGGCCCAAGGCAAGCGCGTGGTCTACACAGAAAACGGCCATGTCGTGGCCCAAGAAGGGAAAAAGTTTTTCCGCATTCCGTTAGCCGAGGTGCCACTGACCCGGCAAGGTCAAATCGGCTTTCAAACTGAAAACGTCATGGCCTCAGTGGCGGCGGCTTGGGCCCTCAATGTGCCGTGGGAAACCATCGCCCTCGGTCTGTCGACTTTCATCAGCGACATCCAAGGTGTGCCGGGACGCTTCAACGTGTTTGACTACCGCGGTGCCACCTTGATTGCCGACTACGGCCACAACCCTGACGCCATTCAAGCCTTGGTGAACGCAGTCGAAAACATGCCCGCCAAGCAACGTTTGGTGGTGATCAGCGGCGCTGGCGACCGACGGGACCAAGACATTCGGGACCAAACCAAAATTCTGGGCGCCGCCTTTGACGACGTGTTGCTGTACGAAGACGCCTGCCAACGCGGCCGCAGTGACGGCGAAGTCATGCAGCTTTTGCGTGAAGGTTTGGACGGTGCTGAACGCACACGCCATGTGCAAGAAATTCGCGGTGAATTCAAGGCCATCGACACCGCCTTGGCGCGCTTGGCACCGGGCGACTTGTGCCTGATCTTGGTGGACCAAGTTGAAGCCGCACTGGCCTATATTCAGCAACAAGTCAACGACAGTCAAAACACGCTAGCCGCGCTAGAAGACTGACGCCAACGGAGATAAAGGCTTTGCCGGTGGCACGTTCCCCCTTGATTGACGTCTTGAAAGCCTTGGCGGCACAATTCATCGTCTTACATCATTTTTCGCTTTACGGTCCGGTGTCTGAGGCGCTGCATGCGGCCTTGCCCGGGCTGGTGGGCGTGCTCTACGAGCATGGCCGCATCGCCGTGCAGGTTTTTCTTGTGGTTGGCGGCTACTTGGCTGCGTGCGGCTTGTCGGCGTCCACTGACGCTTGGCGCAAGCCAAGCGTCGTCATCTTCAAGCGCTACCGTCGCTTGCTAGTGCCTTATCTGTTCGCTCTGGCGCTGGTCATCTTCTGCACTGCTTCAGTCCAAACTTGGCTGACGGCTGACTTGACCGCAGCTTTTCCCGACTGGGGGCAGTCGCTGGCGCACGTCGCCATGGTGCAAAGTATTTTGGGGGTGGAATCCTTGTCAGCTGGCGTTTGGTACGTGGCCATGGATTTTCAACTGTTTGCCTTGTTGACGTTGTTGCTATGGCTGTTCGGCGGCGGCCAAACACGACGCGCGCATACAGCGGTCGCCTTGCTGTGCATCGCCTCACTGCTGGTGTTCAATCGTCAATCAGAACTTGACGCATGGGCGGTGTATTTTTTCGGCGCTTACGGTTTAGGCGCGTTGGCGTGGTGGGCGCGTCGCACCAGCCAGACCGCGCTGCCAAGTGCCTCAACGCTTTATGTCAAAGCCCTGTTTGTGGGGACAGTCGCCTTAGGGCTGGTAGCTTTAACAGTCGACTTCAGACTGCGTATCGCCTTAGCCCTAGGGGTTGCCGTGACGCTGGTGCTCTGGGGCACGGCTGCGTCACACTGGCTGGCATCTCACATCAAGACGTCAACCCTCGTTCAGACTTTGAGCCTGCAATCGTATGCGCTGTTTCTGGTGCATTTCCCGGTGCTGTTGCTGGTCAATGCGGCGTACACACGTTTTGGATTCATGCCAGAAACTGTCTCTACAACAAGCGCTTTGAGCTGGGGTATTGCCGGATGGGCAGCCAGTCTGTGGGCTGCTAATCTCTTCTACCGTTGGATAGAGTCACCTGCAGCCCCATGGCGTAGTGTTCTAGGTTGGCGCTAACACCAGCCATGGCCACCGGCCCCTTTTTTTCTTTCGTTTGATCACTGTCCATGACCGCTTTCACATCATCCGCTGCGCCGCACCAGATCAGCCATGGCATCGTCATACAAAGCACACATCAAAGCGAGGCTGATGCTGCGCGGCACACTGTGAACGCAGAACTCAGTGCACTCGGTTTGACCGACGATGTTGAAGGATCGGGTTGCACGCCAGCAACCGGCGAGTTGCAATGGATCTTGAAAAAAGAACGCGTGGACGCCTGGATGCCCGGCCTCAACACCTTTGATCTGTGTGAACGTGCGGGCTTGCAAAGCCGCGCTTCTACCGCTGATTTAATGCGAGAAATTTGGCTCAGTCTGCTGGCCAGCCCCGTGGCTTGGGTCTTCCCTAGCGCTGAAGAGTTGGTCTCCGCCGTACGCATGCGCCTGTTCATTGTGCAAGCCGCCCGCAAAACCGCGCTGGACTTTCACACAAGTGAAGCCGAGCGCCCCAACGACTGCTGGACTTACCAAAAAGAAACCGGCTTCACCGTTCGGCCCGGCTCACCGCTGATTGACGCACTCATCAAAGCCACACAGCCTGAGGCGTCTGGCATGCTCTACGCCTTCTCGTGTTACCGCGCGACTGAGTACATCTTGCTGCTGGCCATCGCACAAGAAGCGCAGATCAGCAACCCCGTTTTATTGGCGGCTTTGCAGAAACAATGGGAAACCCGAGCCGTCATGTCCGGCCGCTTTCACGAGGTTTTTTTGCGAGAAACCGGCAGCATGGAAGCGCCCTTGCCCATCAGTTATTACATCCCCGGCGACCGGGTCTGGTTTCGCAACCCGGATGACGCGTCGTCAGACGTCGCGGGCTTCGAGGGTTCCTGGGTTTTCTATTTGGGTGGCGGCCAGTTTTCAAACTTTTGGCAGCGCAACAAACCCTTCACCCTCGCCTCCAAGTGCGTCGACGTCTACCAGTGGCGAAATGGCACTACACGCGGCGCAAACGGCGAACTGCAAATGGATGAAGCACTGGTCGAGCAACTGGTCGACACCACCATGACCCAGCCCGCCGAGGTCGAACGCATCACACAGCGCATGTTTCGGCTGCGCGACCCGAAAGGCGTTTACGCAGAAGGCGGCGGCATGGACACCTCTCGCGAATCACCGCGCTGGGTGCGACCCGACACCACGGACATCGTGCTGCCGGGTATGTACTGAGCAAAGCATCAATCGACCAGTTCGGTCAAGGCCTTGGCGTAACGGTTGGCGTGTGAACGCTCTGACTTGGCCAGCATTTCAAACCAGTCAGCCACTGCGTCATGGCCTTCTTCGCGGGCGGTTTTGGCCATGCGGGGGTACATCTCACCGGACTCAATCGCCTCGCTGGCGGCCGCCGATGCGAGGTTGTCTCGGGTCGTGCCGAATGGCATGCCCGTGACGGGGTCACCACATTTCTCTAGCCACTCGAGGTGACCGTGGGCATGTCCGGTTTCGCCCTCCGCCGTGGAGCGGAACAAGGTGGCCACGTCGGTTTGGCCTTCAAGGTCCGCTTTGGCTGCAAAGTACAGATAGCGGCGGTTGGCCTGGGCTTCGATGGCGAACGCAGCTTTTAAATTTTCTTCAGTTCTGGAGCCTTTGAGAGCGGCCATAAAAAATTCCCTTGGTGGTTACTGGCGCCCCCTTTAAAAAGGAACGTGAAAATCTAATTTACTGCGGCTGAAAGCCACTATTTTTGATGATTCGAGTCCAAGCTTGTGAGTATGCTTTTTCCCGCTGAGCCAATTGACTGGATGTCATGTGACCCACGGTCAGACCCATCTGGCTCAAATGATTGCGCACTTCCGGCTGAGTGAGAACTTTGGCCAAGGCGCTAGAGAAGGTGTCGACGAACGCCTTGGGCGTGCCCGCAGGCGCAAAAATGCCGTAGTACGGCAGATCTTCCAAGCCGCTCATGCCGAGCTCCGAGAACGTTGGCACATCAGGCAAAGCGGCCTGTCTCTTGGCACCCAGCACAGCCACAATGCGGACTTTGCCGGCCTTGTGGTTTTCAATAAAGTCAGGCACCGACGCCACGCCCGCACCGATCTGGTTGCCCAACATGTCCGCCATCATGGGCGCGCTGCCGCGGTACGGCGCAGACAACAGGTCGAGCTTGAATTTGTCACCGATGACCTTGACCAGAAACTCAGGCGTTGAGGCTGGCGCCGGAATGCCCACCGCGCCCTTGCCGTTTTGCGTTTTAACCCAGTCCACGTACTCCGTGAAGCTCTTAGCCGGTGTGCCACCGGACACCGCAAAGGCATTCACAAACGTGGCAAAACCGGCCACCGGCACAAAGTCTTGGGCGGGGGCGTAACCCGGGTTTTTAAGTACCATCGGCAAGATGGTGATGGTGTGATCGTGCGACAAAAACAGCGTGCTGCCATCCGCCACAGCGGTTTTCAGCGCTTGAGCTGCAATCTGCCCGCCGGCACCCGGTTTGTTCTCCACAATCACCGCGACGCCCAACTCGTCCTTGAGCTTTTCAGCCAAGATGCGCGCCGCGGCGTCTGTGCCGCCCCCGGGTGGGAAGCCCACCAAGATTTTGATGGGCTTGAGAGGCTGCGCCATGGCCACGCCGAAGCTGCAACAAACGGCCAAACCGGTTAATACGGCGGCACGACGAGCGAGCGAAGCCAAGCCGAGGCGTCGAGAAAAAATCATGGGAAAGCTCCAGCGTTTGAAAGTTTGCATATTTTTGAGAGGACGCGCAATTTTGCTACTGATTTAGGCGAATTGTCCGCCGCCCGACTAAGTCCGCCAGCTAGTTAAAATCACCGCTTTCGTCCTCGCCTTGAGAGCGCTTTCGCAGCGGGACGTTTTCACTACATAAAGTTCCCATGAGCAACGCCCCCACACAACCGGTCCAGCCTGTCGATCAACCCGGCCTGCAATCTCTCTCCAAATCGTTTGAGCCCGCAGCGCTGGAAGCGCATTGGGGTCCAGCTTGGGAGCAAAGCGGGATGTACGAGCCGACGTTAGACGCCGCGAAGTCGTCGTTTGCGGTTCAGCTGCCACCACCTAACGTGACCGGTACGCTGCACATGGGCCATGCATTCAACCAGACCATCATGGACTCGTTGGCGCGCTATCACAGGATGTCCGGCGACAACACGCTGTGGGTGCCGGGCACCGACCACGCAGGCATCGCCACGCAGATCGTGGTGGAGCGCAAGCTAGCAGGCGAAGGCAAGACACGGCACGACCTGGGCCGCAAAAATTTTGTCGCCAAAGTCTGGGAATGGAAAGAAGAGTCTGGCTCGACCATCACGCGGCAAATGCGTCGCATGGGCGACTCGGTCTCCTGGAAGCACGAGTACTTCACCATGGACCCGAAAATGTCCAAGGTCGTCACCTCGACCTTTGTGCAGCTCTACGAGCAAGGCCTGATTTACCGCGGCAAACGGCTCGTCAACTGGGACCCGATTTTGAAATCGGCGGTGAGCGACCTCGAAGTTGAGAGCGAAGAAGAAGACGGCTTCATGTGGCACATCCGCTACCCGCTAGCCGACGGCTCAGGCTCCTTGACAGTCGCCACCACCCGCCCTGAAACCATGCTGGGCGACGTCGCTGTGATGGTTCATCCAGAAGACGAACGCTACCAGCATTTGATTGGTCAAGCCGTCAAACTCCCGCTGTGCGACCGCGAGATTCCGGTAATTGCAGACGACTACGTCGACATCGCTTTTGGCACCGGCGTGGTCAAGGTCACGCCCGCACATGACACCAACGACTATGCCGTCGGCCAGCGCCACAAGTTACCGATCATCGGCGTGCTGACGTTGGACGCGGCCATCAATGACAACGCACCTGAAAAGTACCGCGGATTGGACCGCTTTGTGGCGCGCAAGGCCGTTGTTGCGGACCTAGAAGCGCAAGGCTTTTTGGTTGAAGTGAAGAAGCACAAGCTGATGGTGCCGCGTTGCGCCCGCACCGGTCAGGTGATCGAGCCGATGCTGACCGACCAATGGTTTGTCGCCATGAACAAGGTCAGCCCGCAAGATCCAACCGGCAAATCCATCGCGCAAAAAGCCATTGATGCGGTTGACAGCGGCGCCGTGAAGTTCGTGCCCGAGCAATGGGTCAACACCTACAACCAGTGGATGGGCAACATTCAAGACTGGTGCATTTCGCGCCAGCTTTGGTGGGGTCATCAAATTCCGGCTTGGTACGACGAAGACGGCAAAGTCTATGTCGCTGAAAACGAAGCTGCTGCCCAAGCTCAAGCCCTAGGCAAAACGCTGCGCCGTGACGAAGACGTGCTCGACACTTGGTATTCATCCGCGTTGGTGCCCTTCTCGTCTTTGGGTTGGCCAGAAAAAACCAAAGAGCTTGATCTGTTCTTGCCCTCTAGCGTGCTGGTCACCGGCTACGACATCATCTTTTTCTGGGTCGCCCGGATGATCATGATGACGACGCACTTCACCGGCCAAGTGCCTTTTCACCACGTGTACATCCACGGTCTGGTGAAAGACGCTCAGGGCAAAAAGATGAGCAAGTCCGAAGGCAATGTGCTGGACCCGGTGGATCTGATTGACGGCATCGAGTTGGCGCCGTTGTTAGACAAGCGCTCGCAAGGCTTGCGCAAACCTGAGACCGCACCGCAAGTGCGCAAAAACACCGAGAAAGAATTCCCAGCAGGTATTCCCGGCTACGGCGCCGATGCGCTGCGTTTCACCTTTGCCTCGCTGGCCAGTTTGGGCCGCAGCATCAACTTTGACAGCAAACGCTGCGAAGGCTACCGCAACTTCTGCAACAAGCTGTGGAACGCCACCCGCTTCACGCTGATGAACTGCGAAGGTCAAGACTGTGGGCTTGAGAAACACACCAAAGAGCAATGCCAACCTGGCGGTGAATTCCACAACTACATGAGCTTCTCGCAATCCGACCGCTGGATTGCTTCGACGCTGCAACGTGTCGAAGCTGACGTGGCCAAAGGCTTTGCCGACTACCGACTCGACAACGTCGCCAGCAGCATCTACCAGTTTGTCTGGGACGAGTTTTGCGACTG
>JBEDKR010000007.1:0-15521 GCA_041172005.1 Pseudomonadota bacterium | reverse complement strand
TGGGCCGGGGATTGACGAAGGCCTGCGACTACAAGTCTTGGCGCGCGGCGTGCGCGCAGACGAAACGGTCCCTGGCTCGGGGCTGGGCCTAGCCATCGTGGCTGATCTGGTGCAGCTGTATGGCGGCCGTCTGCAACTCGGTACATCAACCCTGGGTGGCTTGAAGCTGGAACTGTTCTTACCAGCGGTCAGCTGAAAAACCGACAAGCTTTTATACTGAGTAGCTTTCCACCTTCCCTTCAACAGCCTCTGGACAAACACCATGAAACGCTGCACCCCATGAGCAAAAAAGTCTTTATCAAAACCTTCGGCTGCCAGATGAACGAGTACGACTCGGACAAGATGAGCGACGTGTTGCATGCCGCGGAAGGCTATGAGCCCACGCAAGACGTAGAAGAAGCGGACCTGATTCTTTTCAACACCTGTTCGGTGCGTGAAAAAGCGCAAGAAAAAGTCTTCAGTGACCTCGGCCGCATCAAGCACCTGAAGAAAAAAGGCGTGCTCATCGGCGTTGGCGGTTGTGTCGCCAGCCAAGAAGGTGCGGCCATCATTCAGCGCGCGCCATATGTGGACGTGGTGTTTGGCCCGCAAACCCTGCACCGTTTGCCCGAGCTGCTGAAAGCCCGCGAGCGTCTGGGCAAATCGCAGGTCGACATCAGCTTTCCTGAGATCGAAAAGTTTGACCACCTGCCACCCGCCCGCGTCGAAGGTGCCAGCGCTTTCGTCAGCATCATGGAAGGCTGCTCTAAGTACTGCAGCTATTGCGTCGTGCCCTACACCCGCGGCGAAGAAGTCTCAAGGCCGTTTGACGACGTGCTGGTCGAGATCGCCGGGCTGGCCGACCAAGGCGTCAAAGAAGTCACCTTGCTGGGGCAAAACGTCAACGCTTACCGCGGTCCGATGACGGCAGCTGGCAAAAGTGGCCAGACGGAAATAGCCGACTTCGCCCTGCTGCTGGAGTACGTGTCCGACATCCCCGGCATTGAGCGCATTCGCTACGTCACCAGCCACCCGAACGAGTTCACGCAAAGCCTGATTGAGGCTTACGCCAAGCTGCCCAAACTGGTGAACCATTTGCATTTGCCCGTGCAGCACGGCAGCGACCGCATCTTGATGGCGATGAAGCGCGGCTACACCGCCATGGAATACAAAAGCACGGTTCGCAAGCTGCGTGCCATTCGGCCAGACTTGGCCATGAGCAGCGACTTCATCGTTGGTTTTCCGGGCGAGACTGAAGAAGACTTCGGCAAGATGATGAAGCTGATTGACGACGTCGGCTACGACACCTCGTTCAGCTTTATCTTCAGCCCGCGCCCCGGCACACCGGCAGCCACGCTGCATGACGACACGCCGCACGACGTCAAGTTGCGTCGCCTGCACGAGCTGCAAGCCGCCATTGACGCCAATGTGCGCGCCATCAGCGCCAGCCGCCACGGCACCGTGCAGCGCATTTTGGTCGAAGGCACGTCGCGCAAAGACGCTACTGAACTGATGGGCCGAACCGAGTGCAACCGCGTCGTCAACTTCAAAGGCCCTGCGCGTTTGGTCGGCCAGATGGTCGACATCAACATCACCGAAGCCATGCAGCGTTCGCTGCGCGGTGAAGTCTTGACCACGGAAGACCTGAGCTTGGCTGTTTGATGGGCGACAAGCCGCGCTTGTCCAGCAGCCGTTGGCTGCAACGCTTTTCTTTTCGCCAGCTTTTGGTGATTGCCTTTTTGCTGGTCGCAGCGCTGTTGGGCGCCGCCTCTCTCAGGGCCGTTTTCACTCTGGAAGAACTGACCCAGCAAAGCCGCGACAGCGGCCTGCGCGCTTTGCAACTGAGTGCCGATGCGCAATCTCTGATTGAGCGCAGTATGTCGATGGAGCGCAGTTCGCGGCAATCTGTGGTGCTTGACGACCGCGGCTTGCGCGAGCGATTCCGCGAGGAAGCCGAAGATGCCGGCAAAACCATCGATGTGCTGACACGCGAAGGCGAATCTCTGGCCGCTGCACAGCGTTGGCGCCAGCACATGCAGAGCATTGCGCGGCTGCTCAGCGGACCGCCTGAAACAGCGCTGGACCGCGACCGGCAACTGACGCAAGCGTTTCGCGTGCTGGACGGTATCCATGCCAGCATCGGACAGCAGGTCCGGCAAACGCTGCAAAGCCAAAATCAGGCGCTTGTCGGCCAACTCGAAGCCAGTCGCCAGCGCATGACGCAGCAGGTGATCTGGGCGATTGCGCTGGCCGTGGCCATGGCGCTGACTTTCGGCATCTGGTTCACTCGTCCGCTCAAACGCCTTGAGCAGGCCATTGTTGGCTTAGGTGAAAACCGGCTTGACGCCAGCATTGCGATTGCCGGACCCGCCGACTTGGCGCTGATCGGTGAACGGCTGAATTGGCTGCGACTGCGGCTGGTTGAACTGGACGCTGACAAGGCGCGATTTTTACGCCACATCTCACACGAACTCAAAACCCCGCTGGCCTCGCTGCGCGAAGGCGTTTCCCTCTTGCAAGACGGCGTCGGTGGCGTGATGAGCGAAGACCAACGCGAAATTGTGCAAATTTTGGGGCACAACGCAGGCGTCTTGCAAGGCCAGATCGAAGACTTGCTGCGCTTCAATGCCGCCGCCTTTGAAGCGCGTCAGTTGCACCGTCAACGGGTCGATCTTCTGCATCTGGTGGAAGCGCAAGTTGAGGCGCAACAGCTGCAGTGGCGAGCGCGTGAACTGCAGGTGACAGTTGAATATGACAAGCCATCTAGCGCACCCATACTGCTGGAGATTGACGCCGAAAAAATAGGCACGGCGCTGGGCAACCTTCTCTCAAATGCGATCCGTTTTTCACCCACAGGCGGTTTGATCTGCATCACACTCGGGACGCGCACGGGTCTGGCGCTGATTCAGATCAGCGACGCAGGCAGCGGTGTCGCCGAAGCCGACCGCCAACGGATTTTTGAACCTTTTTACCGCGGCGAACGTCAGCCTGCAGGCGCTGTGCGCGGCAGTGGTATTGGCCTGTCTATCGTGCATGAATACATTGCCGCACACGGCGGCCGTATCGAGTTGCTGTCCGAGCAGCCCGGTGCTCACTTCAGAATTGAAATCCCTTATGCCCATGTCTCTTGAATTTTTGCGTGCGCCGCTTGGCACGTCGACCCGGCTGCTCAGTCTGGCCGCTGTGTTGTGGCTCAGCGGCTGTACCGTGACGTCGCTAAGCCCAGACCCAGCCCCCGCGACAACCAGCACAGACATCCCATTGGCCAGCCTCGTCACAATACCTAGCGCAGCAGTGGTCACAAGCGAGTTGTCGACGTCAGCCCGAATCGCCCGTTCTCATTCAGAACAGGTCGCTACCGTACTCGACTACGCAGACCGCGTCCGGATCTTGCCAGTCCAAGAACTGTCCACCGAAGTGCTGCGCTTGGCACTGATGGTCGAGCCTGTGGAGCAGTTGAAACTCTCGCTGGCACTTGTGCAATTGCGGCAATTGCCGGCCTTGATCCGCGCGCAAGACAGCGTGGCGGCGGTACTCGGCAACAACACCGAAGCCGCACAAGCGCTGCACCCGCTGGCACGATTGCTGGCGACGCGCTACACCGAGCAGCGTCGGACGGAAGACCAGTTCGAGTTGCAGCAGCAGCAAGTGCGCGACCTGCAGCGCCGGCTTGATCAAACCACCGAGCGACTTGAAGCGCTGGTCGCCATTGAACGCAGCTTGGGCAACCGGCCACCGCCGGTGCAGAACAAGCCCCGCAGCAACCAGCTCCAGCCATGAACAAAAGTCCTGCCAAAGCTGGATTGGCCAACACCGATGCCATGGCCACAGCAGCCCACGTGCTGGTGGTTGACGACGACCCCGACATGCTGCGCTTACTCACGCTGCGCTTGAACGCCGCCGGTTATCGCGTCAGCACTGCCACCTCGGCTGAAGCTGCGCTGACGCAACTGCACATTGAAAGACCGCAGTTGGTGCTGAGCGATGTGCAACTGCCCGGCCGCGATGGGCTGGCGCTGTTTGACGAAATCCGTCTGCTGCACCCGTCGCTGCCGGTGATTTTGCTGACCGCGCACGGCACCATTCCAGACGCGGTACAGGCCACTGAGCGCGGCGTTTTCACCTACCTGACGAAACCGTTTGACGGCAAAGCTTTGCTCGACAAAATCGCCCAAGCGCTGGAACTCAGCGCGCCCGGCGACACACCGGCTAGCGCAGGCAGCAGCGTCTGGCAAAGCGGCATCATCAGCCGATCCAACCGCATGGCCGAAGCCTTGGCGGAAGCGCGCATGGTGGCGCAGACCGATGCCAGCGTGCTGATTCGCGGCGAAAGCGGCACCGGCAAGGAACTGCTGGCGCAGTCGATTCACCAAGCCAGCGCCCGCGCCAACAAGCCATTTGTCGCAGTCAATTGCGGTGCCATTCCAGAAGCCTTGCTGGAGTCGGAACTGTTCGGCCACATGAAGGGCGCCTTCACCGATGCCGTAGCCAGTCACAAAGGGTTGTTTCAGGCGGCAGACGGCGGCACGCTGCTGCTCGACGAAATCGGCGATATGCCGCCTGCCCTGCAAGTCAAGCTGCTGCGCGTGCTGCAAGAACGCGTGGTGCGCCCGCTCGGGTCCAGCCAATCGATTCCGGTGGACGTGCGCATCATCTCGGCCACGCACCATGACCTAGACGCCGCCATGGCCGAAGGCCTGTTCCGCGCCGACTTGTATTACCGCTTGAATGTCGTGACCTTGACGCTGCCACCGCTGGCCGACCGGCGCGAAGACATTCCGTTGCTGGCGAATCACTTTCTCTTGAAGCTGGCGCAAAAGTACAGCAAGCGCCTCAGCGGTTTCGCCCCTGAAGCCCTGAAAGCTTTGAGCACCGCCGCTTGGCCAGGCAATGTGCGGCAATTGCACAACGTCGTTGAGCAGGTCTGCGCGCTGTCGACCACGCCGCTGATTTCGTTGGCGCTGATGCAGCGCGCCCTGCGCTCACCGAGCATGGAAGTGTTGAGTCTGGCCGACGCGCGCCAGCGTTTTGAGCGCGAATACCTGGTCGGTTTGCTGAAGCTGACCGATGGCAATGTGGCCGATGCCGCCCGTTTGGCTGACCGGAATCGCACCGAGTTTTATCGCCTGATGCAAAAACACGGGCTGACCTCAGGTCACTTCAAGACCGATGTAATGCCGTCACCGTCAGAGCCTGTCGCCTGAGAGCGACACGGCCAAGTCATTGATTTAAAACAATAATTCACCCAGCTCCGGACTTGCAACCGAAGCTTGTCGCTGGCTGGCGACAAAAACAAGGGTAAACCAGCGGTTTTTTGCATTCCGACAGCCCGACTGCGGAAAAAATGCTCTCAAGTGCTTGATTAAAAAGGAAGTTTTCGGACTGGCACGGGCTTTGCCCTAGTCATGCCATGCAAACACTTTTAAACCGCTTGAACGCTCATGGGCAACGCAGTCAGCTGCGCGAAGAACGCCATCCCAATTCCGTGACAGCCCCGCCAGTGCACCGCGGCAGCATGACGCCACGACCATGGCGCGGTTTCTGGAACAGCGTGCGCACCGCGGCGCTGCAACCGCTGAAGGGCATGCGTCCCGCATCAGCGACAACGCCGGTAAGCGCTGAACTAGCGCCTTGGCAACAAGCAGCGCTGCGCAGGCGCACGGTGTTTGTCTTGCTCACGGTGATCAGCACCGCGCTGGCGGCCCACTTGTTTTCCAACATGCAGCCGGCCTACGAAAGCGCTTGGATGCAATACAGCCAACTTGTGTTGTTCACCTTGCTGTCCGCTTGGGTGGTGACCGGTTTCATGACCGCGATGATGGGCTTTTACGTCACGCTGCGCGGTGACGCGCATTCGCTGTCGGCCAAAAAAGTCCAGCACCACACGCTGGACCCGGCAACCCGGACGGCCATCATCATGCCGATCTGCAACGAAGATGTGCGCAGCGTGTTTGCGGGTCTGCGCGCCACCTGCGAGTCGGTCTCCAGCACCGGCCATGTCGGGGCCTTCGACGTGTTTGTGCTGTCCGACACCAACAACCCCGAGACACAAAAAGCCGAACGTGCGGCCTGGGAAGATCTGCGCGCTCAGCTGGCTGCACGTCCTGATCAGCCACAAATTGAGGTTTACTACCGCTTGCGTGCGCGCCGCACCGACCGCAAAGCCGGCAACGTGGCGGACTTCTGCCGCCGCTGGGGCAAAGACTACCGCTACATGGTGGTGCTCGACGCCGACAGCGTGATGAGCGGTGACTGCTTGGTGTCCATGGTCAAGCTGATGGAAGCCAACCCGACCGCCGGCATCATTCAGACCGCCACGCAAGCCATTGGCCATGTGACGCTGCATGCCCGCACGCAGCAGTTCGCCTCCCGCGTGACGGGCCGCTTGTTCACGCTCGGCATGCAGTTCTGGCAAATGGGCGATTCGCACTATTGGGGCCACAACGCCATCATCCGCATTGAGCCTTTCATGCAGCACTGCGCACTGGCACGCATCAAGGGCACGGGCGGTATGGCGGGCAGCATCATGTCGCATGACTTCGTTGAAGCCGCGCTGATGCGCCGCGCCGGTTTTCACGTCTGGCTGGTAGCAGACTTGGTCGGCAGCTACGAGCAGCAACCACCTGATCTGCTGGCCGAATTGCAGCGCGACCGCCGCTGGTGCCAAGGCAATTTGCAAAATGCCCGCTTGATCGCTGAACCCGGCATCCACCCCGTGCACCGCTCCATGTTCGGCACCGGTGCGATGGCTTATCTGTCGGCCCCGCTGTGGTTGTGCTTTTTGACGCTCGGCACGGCCTTGTGGATGACGGACTCACCACTGGTCGCAGACTGGGCGACACTGCCGCCAGAACTGATTGCCTTGTGGGTCTGGACGCTGTGCATGTTGTTCATGCCGCGTGTGTTGGGCCTGCTGTCGATACTGCTGCGCCGCGAACAACAGCAGTACGGCGGCACGCTGGCTCTGTTGCGCAGCGGCTTGCTGGAAACCGGCGTGGCCTTGCTGCAGGCACCCATCCGCATGGTGGCGCATTCGATCTTTGTGGTGGCGGCCATCACCGGCATCAAGCTTGACTGGAAATCACCTCCGCGTGAAGCCAACGCCGTGCCTTGGCGTCATGCCGCTGAGCACTTTGCACCGCAAACTGCGTTGGTGAGTGTGTTGGCTGTGCTCTTGGCCATCATTGATCCGAGCGCCTTGGTCTGGTTGCTGCCAGTCGGGCTGCCGCTGCTGCTGGCGATCCCGACGACGGTGCTGAGCAGCAAAGTCGGCATGGGCGCCGCTTTACAAGCGCATGGCTACTTGTTGATTCCAGAAGAGTCGCGCGCACCGGCCGTGTTGCGTCGGGCTTGGCTGCACGCCCGCCAGCCGCTGGTGCTGGGTCTTCGGGCTGCTTGAAGTTTAGAACTTGGGCATGAAAGGCTAAAACTTCGGCAAGCCTTTCATACCGCCCATGCGCTTCATCATTTTCATCATGCCGCTGCCCTTCATCTTCTTCATCATGCCTTGCATCTGCTCGAACTCATTGAGCAAGCGGTTGACTTCTTGAACATGCACGCCTGAGCCCGCAGCGATGCGGCGCTTGCGGGTGGCCTTGATGAGTTCGGGCTTGCGCCGCTCCAGCGGCGTCATGCTTTGGATGATGCCTTCCTTGCGGCGAATATCTCTTTCAGCCTTATCCATGTCCATCTGACCAGCTTTGGCCGCCATCTGCGCTGGCAGCTTGTCCATCAGGCTGGACAGGCCGCCCATGTTTTTCATCTGCTGCAGCTGACTCAAGAAATCGTCAAGGTCAAAACCGCTGCCGCTTTTCAGCTTGGCCGCGAGCTTTTGCGCCGCCGCCACATCGACACCGGCGGTGACTTGCTCCACCAGCGCCAGAATGTCGCCCATGCCCAGAATGCGGCCTGCGTGGCGCTCCGCGTCAAAGACCTCTAAGCCGTCCAGCTTTTCACTGGTACCCGAAAACTTGATTGGTGCGCCGGTGATTTGACGCACGCTCAAAGCGGCACCGCCGCGTGAGTCACCGTCGGTTTTGGTCAAGATGATGCCAGTCAAGGGCAGTGCATCCTTGAAGGCCTTGGCGGTGTTGATCGCATCTTGCCCCTGCATGGCGTCGACCACGAACAAGGTCTCGACCGGCTGCAACACCGCGTGCAGTTCTTTGATCTCGCTCATCAGCGCTTCATCAATGGCCAAACGGCCGGCGGTGTCGACCAGCAGCACATCGAAAAAATGCCGGCGCGCGTAGTCCAACGCAGCACGGGCAATGTCGACAGGCTTTTGGTCCGGCGAGCTGGGGAACCATTCGGCGCCAGCCTGCTGGGTGACGGTTTTGAGCTGCTCGATGGCGGCCGGTCGATACACGTCGCCCGACACCGTCAGCACTTTTTTCTTGCGCTTTTCAATCAGGTGTTTGGCCAGCTTGGCGGTGGTGGTGGTTTTACCCGCGCCTTGCAAACCAGCCATCAAAATCACGGCCGGTGGTTGCGCCGCTAAATTGATGTCGCTGACGCCTTCGCCCATGGTCGCCGCGAGTTCGCGGTTGACGATGCCAACCAAAGCCTGGCCCGGCGACAGCGAACCCAAGACTTCTTGGCCCAAGGCTTTGTCCTTGACCCGGGCGACAAAGTCGCGCACCACAGGCAAGGCCACGTCGGCTTCCAGCAAGGCCATGCGCACTTCGCGCAGCATGTCTTGCACGTTCGACTCGGTGATGCGGGCCTGGCCACGCATTTCCTTGACGAGGCGAGAGAGTTTGTCGGTGAGGGCTGAGGCCATGGGACGGCTCCACGCATGGAGCAAGGGTTAATTAAAACAAGCAGGGAAGGGATAAACTGTCCCCATGATTTTAGCTTTTAGCGCGTGGTTTGGCTTGACGACAGCTGTCGGTGCCGCGCTTTCGTACTGTGTTTTGGCGCTGCTCAGCCAGCGTTTAAGCACGCCCGCAGCGCGCGCATGGCTTGTGGCCGCTTGGTTGCTGCACGCGATAGCGCTGGCGGCTGGCCTGTTTGGGCAACCGCCACGCTTTGGTTTCGCGCCGGCCTTGTCGACCACGGTCTGGCTGGCGGTGACGGTCTACGCGATTGAGAGCGGCCTGATTCCACAGCTCAAAGCGCGCTGGGCGCTGGCCGCCATCGGTGCGGCTGCAGTGCTGCTGGCACTGGCGTTTCCGGGCACCAGTTACCCCCGCATCGCATCGCCTTGGCTGCCTTTGCATTGGGCGCTGGGCATAGCCTCTTACGGCCTCTTTGCATCCGCGTTGGTGCATGGCTGGCTGATGAGCCGTTCTGAGCGCTCCATGCGCTCAGCACACCCAAACGACTCGGGCGTGCCCTTGCTGACGCTGGAGCGGCTGACTTTTCGCTTTGTCGAAGCGGGTTTTATCTTGCTGACCGCCTCGCTACTGGCAGGCTGGTTTTTTGCCGAAACGCTGTACGGCCCGCATTTGAGCCCGCTGTGGAATCACAAAACCATTTTCTCCTTGCTGGCTTGGCTGACTTTTGCCGGCTTGCTGGTCGGTCGGGCGCGACTGGGCTGGCGCGGTCGCAAGGCGCGCAACGTTCTTTATTTGGGGTCGGGCTTGTTGCTATTAGGCTACGCTGGCTCACGTTTTGTCCTTGAAGTGGTGCTGCACCGGCTATGAAATACCTGTTGATTTTTAGCCTCACGATCGCCGTGATCTGGCTGTGGAAAAGCAAACGCCGGTCATCACTTACTGAAAAAGCCAAAGCACGTCCAGCCAAACCAGAGCCCAAAAACCGTATGCGGCAGTTGCCCCCCACTGAAATAGTCGCCTGCGCCGTCTGCGCCGTGCATCTGCCGCAGACTGAAGCCCTGATCGGCGGTCATGGCGTTTACTGCAGCGATGCCCACCGCCGTCAGGCTGAAGGCTGATGCCTAAGTCGAAAACGACAACGCCACCGTTGTGGCAAGACGGTTGGTACAGCTTTGCGAGGCGCTTGGAATCTCCGAACTTCGGTCCTCGGCCGGCTGACGTGCAACCAGAGCTGATCGTCATCCACTCCATCAGCCTGCCACCGGGCGACTATGGGACCGGCCAGGTGCAGCGGCTGTTCACCAATCAGCTCGACTGGGATGCACACGACTATTTCCGCAGCATTCGTGGCCTGCAAGTGTCTGCACATTTTTTCATCACGCGCGATGGTCAGCTCTGGCAGTTCGTCAGCTGCAAGGACCGAGCTTGGCACGCCGGCGAATCTTCTTACCGCGGCAAAGTCAACTGCAACGACTACTCTGTCGGGATTGAGCTAGAAGGCCTAGAGGGGCTTCTTTTTGAACAGGCCCAGTACGAAACATTGAGCAGTTTATCGGCCGCCCTGCTCCAGGCCTATCCCATCAACCACGTGGCCGGGCATGAGCACATTGCACCGGGACGCAAGCAAGACCCGGGTGCAGGCTTCAACTGGCCCATGCTGCGCCGTTCATTGGGTTTGGGATCGGCCAGCTTTCCGGCCAAAACAGCCGATTTAACGTCAAAATAAATCAGTACCAAAAACACTATTTTTTTCGAAATCAAGTTGGCCAATCGCTACAATCGGTTCCTTGATTAATTATTCGAAAAAACACTACAGGTAGTGCTTGAATTAACTTGAGACACTAGATATAGTGTGTGAGCTTGACTCAATTCATGTGATTCGATGCCTCAATCGACCCTCCATTTTCAGGAATCCGACCTCTCCGGCGACACCCATCCCGCATCAGTCTTGCCCTGCACGCCATAACGCACACCAACGAACAATTCACCCGAGGAAACCCATGCAAACCAGCATCCACACCACCAGCTCGCCGGCCGGCATAGCCACCGCTCATCTGGCCGCCGACACGCAAGGCCAGGCCACGCCTTACAGCCAGTACCAGATCATTCGCCGCAATGGCGCTGTCGTGCCTTTTGAGCCGAACAAAATCGCGGTCGCCATGATGAAAGCCTTTTTAGCGGTGCACGGCACGCAGGGCGCGGCGTCAGCCAGCGTTCGCGAAACCGTCGACGGCTTGACCCAAGCCGTGATCCGCGCCTTGATGCGCTCACGTCCAGGCGGCGGCACCTTCCATATTGAAGACGTGCAAGACAACGTCGAACTGGGCTTGATGCGCGGCGGCCACCACGAAATCGCCCGGGCCTATGTGCTGTACCGCGAAAAACGTACCCAAGAGCGCGCCCAACAAAGCGCCCATCAAATGCCTGCAGTGCATTCGCTGAACGTCATCGACGGCGGCAAAAAAGTCGCTCTCGACATCGCTCAGCTGCAAGCCCTGATTGAAGCCTCTTGCGCCGGCTTGGGTGCTGACGTCAAGCCCGACCCGATCGTCGCTGAAACCATGCGCAATCTGTACGACGGCGTGCCGATTGACGAGGTCTACAAAGCCTCCATCTTGGCCGCTCGCACGCTGATCGAAAAAGACCCTGACTACACCTACGCCACAGCGCGTTTGTTGCTGCACACCATTCGCCGTGAAGTGTTAGGCGAAGAAGTTGCCCATGAGGCCATGAGCACGCGCTACGCCGAGTACTTCCCCAAATTCATCCAGAAGGGCGTTGACAACGAACTGCTAGACGAGAAACTGCTGCAGTTTGACTTGGCTCGCCTAGGGGCTGCCCTCAAGCCGGAACGTGACATGCAGTTTGACTACCTCGGCCTGCAGACTCTGTTTGACCGTTACTTCCTGCACGTGCGCAAGCAGCGCATTGAGTTGCCACAAGCCTTCTTCATGCGCGTCGCCATGGGCTTGTCACTCGACGAGATCGACCGCGAAGGCCGCGCCATCGAGTTCTACGAAATCATGTCGTCGTTTGACTTCATGTCGAGCACACCGACCCTCTTCAACGCCGGCACACTGCGCTCGCAGCTGTCGTCTTGTTACCTGACCACCGTTGCAGACGATTTGGGCGGCATTTACGACGCCATCAAAGAAAACGCCTTGCTGTCTAAGTTTGCGGGCGGTCTGGGCAATGACTGGACACCCGTGCGCGCCTTGGGCGCACACATCAAGGGTACCAATGGCGAGTCACAAGGCGTTGTGCCCTTCCTGAAGGTCGTGAACGACACGGCTGTAGCGGTGAACCAAGGCGGCAAACGCAAGGGCGCAGTCTGCGCGTACCTGGAAACTTGGCACCTCGATATTGAAGAGTTCCTTGAGTTGCGCAAAAACACGGGTGACGACCGCCGCCGCACGCACGACATGAACACCGCCAACTGGATTCCTGACCTGTTCATGCGCCGCGTCATGGAAAAAGGCAGCTGGACCTTGTTCTCGCCCAATGACACGCCTGATCTGCACGACAAGTACGGCATCGAGTTCGAAAAGGCCTACACCGCCTACGAAGCCCGTGCCGAACGCGGCGAGCTCAAACCCTCACGCAAGCTGCAAGCCATCGACATGTGGCGCAAGATGCTCTCGATGCTGTTCGAGACCGGCCATCCATGGATCACCTTCAAAGACGCCTGCAATGTTCGCTCACCACAGCAACACTGCGGCGTGGTTCATTCGTCGAACCTTTGCACCGAGATCACACTCAACACCAGCGACACCGAAACGGCTGTCTGCAACCTCGGCTCGGTCAATCTGGTGCAACACCTGAAGACGGTAGCTGACGGCAGCAAAGAGCTAGACCACGACAAGCTCAAGAGAACCATCACTACAGCCATGCGCATGCTGGACAACGTGATTGACATCAATTACTACGCTGTCAAAAAAGCCCGTGACTCCAACATGCGGCATCGTCCGGTCGGTCTGGGCATCATGGGTTTCCAAGATTGCCTGTACGAACTGCGCACGCCTTACGCCAGCGACGCTGCCGTTGAGTTCGCCGACAAATCCATGGAGGCCGTCTGCTACCACGCCTACTGGGCATCGACCGAACTGGCTAAAGAGCGCGGCAAATACGCCAGCTACAAAGGCTCGCTCTGGGACCAAGGCATCTTGCCCCTTGACACCCTCGACATGCTGGCTAAAGAACGTGGTGGCTACATTGAAGTCGACCGCTCCGTCACGCTCGACTGGGAAGCACTGCGCAGCAAAATCGCTGTTGACGGCATGCGCAACTCCAACTGCGTCGCCATCGCGCCGACCGCCACGATCTCCAACATCATTGGCGTTGACGCCTGCATCGAGCCTTGCTTTGGTAACCTTTCGGTCAAGTCCAACTTGTCCGGTGAGTTCACCGTCATCAACGGCTACTTGGTACGCGACTTGAAGCGACTCGGCCTGTGGGACGACGTGATGGTGGTTGACCTGAAGCACTTTGATGGCTCCTTGCGCCCGATCGATCGCGTGCCGCAAGAAATCAAAGCGCTGTACGCCACAGCTTTTGAAGTTGATGCCACTTGGTTGGTTGAAGCGGCTTCGCGTCGCCAGAAATGGATTGACCAAGCGCAGTCGCTGAACATTTACATGGCTGGCGCTTCGGGCAAAAAACTCGACGACACCTACAAGCTGGCTTGGTTGCGCGGCTTGAAGACAACGTACTACCTGCGCACCATGGGCGCCACACACGCCGAAAAATCAACGGTCAAAGCCGGCAAGCTCAACTCAGTCGCTTCAGGCAACACCGACGACAGCGGCAGCATGAATGCGATGGACGCAGCCGCGGCTACAGCGCGTGCACAGATGAGCGCAACCCCTGCGACCGACATCAAGTTCTGCGCGATCGACGATCCGGGTTGCGAGGCTTGCCAATAAAAAACATGTGCGTGGCAAAAAATTCTGCCGCGCACATTTCGATGTAATTGAACAACACTCACTTCAGTGATTTCAATGAAAAACTTTTCATTTTTTATCGCTGCTTTCATAATCCAAAGCTATTGGAAAAATCTATGTTGACCTGGGACGAAGAAGTCAAACCATCACTGCAAAATACGCTGATCAGCGGCTCTCCTGAAAGCCGCTCGATGGAGCTTCCGCCACTTTCTTTGCAGTCTGAAGCCAACGCGCTACCTCGCATGCTCAACGACGGTGCGATAGCACCTGTTGCATCAATGCCAACAGCATCTGCAGCCCCGACTGCGTTTGATTCATCGGCACCGGTGCCGGCAGTTCACCGCCGCGTCAAAGCCTCTGACAAACGCATCATCAACGGTCAGACCGACGTCAATCAGCTGGTTCCGTTCAAGTACAAATGGGCTTGGGAAAAATACCTCGCCACCTGCGCCAACCACTGGATGCCGCAAGAAGTCAACATGACGCGTGACATCGCGCTGTGGAAAGACCCGAATGGCTTGACCGATGACGAACGACGCTTGGTCATGCGCAACCTCGGCTTTTTTGTCACGGCTGACTCGCTGGCCGCTAACAACATCGTGCTCGGCACTTACCGCCACATCACCGCACCAGAGTGCCGCCAGTTCCTTTTGCGCCAAGCGTTTGAAGAAGCCATTCACACCCATGCCTATCAGTACATCACTGAATCCTTGGGCTTGGACGAAGGCGAGATCTTCAACGCTTACAACGAAGTGCAGTCGATTCGTGACAAAGATCAGTTCCTGATTCCGTTCATTGACGCAATCTCTGACCCGCTCTTCAAAACCGGCACCCCAGAGAACGATCAAACGCTGCTGAAGTCACTCATCGTTTTTGCTTGCCTGATGGAAGGCCTGTTCTTCTATGTCGGCTTCACGCAAATTTTGGCGCTGGGACGGCAGAACAAAATGACCGGTGCGGCAGAGCAGTACCAGTACATCTTGCGCGACGAGTCGATGCACTGCAACTTCGGCATTGATCTGATCAACCAGCTCAAGCTGGAAAATCCGCATCTGTGGACGGCCGAGTTCAAGGCTGAGATCAAAGCCCTATTCATGCAGGCTGTTGAGCTCGAGTACCGCTATGCAGAAGACACCATGCCGCGCGGCGTGCTGGGTCTGAACGCGTCCATGTTCAAAGGTTATCTGCGTTACATCGCTAACCGCCGGGCCACCCAGATTGGCTTAGAGACGCTGTTCCCGAACGAAGAAAATCCGTTCCCATGGATGAGCGAGATGATCGACCTGAAGAAAGAGCGCAACTTCTTTGAAACCCGAGTGATTGAATACCAATCGGGTGGCGCACTGTCTTGGGATTGAACCTGTTAGCAACATGATTTTCGAACTACACAAGAACCCATCAGCACGCTGCGGAGCGAGTCGTGGTTTTTGTTCCCGTGTTCTCGGCGCTGGGCCCCGGTTTTCCGGCTGGCCCAACGCCGTGAATCGCTTCACGTACTCCAGACGTGAAGTGCTCTTTGCAACGTGATCAAGGAGAAAACTATGGCAACTGCGAAAAAAGTAGCATCTAAAAAAGCTGCACCAAAAAAAGCACCGGTCGCTAAAAAAGCACCGGCCAAGAAAGCCCCCGCTAAAAAAGTAGCAGCGAAAAAAGCACCGGCTAAAAAAGTCGTGGCGAAAAAAGCGCCAGCTAAAAAAGTAGCGGCGAAAAAAGCACCGGCTAAAAAAGTCGTGGCGAAAAAAGCGCCAGCGAAAAAAGTAGCGGTCAAAAAAGTAGCAGCGAAAAAAGCACCAGCCAAAAAAGTTGTTGCTAAAAAAGCGCC
>JBEDKR010000006.1:0-15795 GCA_041172005.1 Pseudomonadota bacterium | reverse complement strand
AAACTTGGTCGTGAGTTCGACCAAGTCGATGACGGGTCACTTGCTCGGCGGTGCTGGCGGTGTCGAGTCGGTGTTCACCGTGCTGTCGCTGTATCACCAGAAAATTCCGCCGACCATCAACATCTTCAATCAAGATCCAGCTTGCGATCTTGACTACTGCGCCAACACAGCACGGGACGTGAAGATTGAGGTGGCGGTCAAAAACAACTTTGGTTTTGGCGGCACCAACGGGTCGCTGGTGTTCAAGCGGGTTTGAACCTGACCCCATACAACGCCCCATCGGTTTTATATCCGTTGGGGCGTTCGCGTTTTTTGGGCGGGTTATTGTTGGTCGGCTGGTTGATCGCCGCTGGCGTCACGCTGTGGTGGTGGCAAGCGTCGGCGGTTGCCGACTGGCGTCCACTGCTGGGCTGCGCAGCTTCGTTGCTCGCGGCTTGGGCGATGGCGACGGGTTGGCGGCGCTCACCGGCGGGGCGCTTGCAGTGGGATGGTCAGCGCTGGCGCTGGGAGAGTTCGGTCTACCGGACGGGAACAGCTCTGGAACCGCCAGCGGTCGTGTTGGATGTTCAGTTCGCGCTTTTGCTCAGGCTCGACAACCAGGCTGGCGCCGTGTGGTGGCTGTGGGCCGAACGCTCGGCCTTGCCGGCCCGTTGGCTCGACTTGCGCCGCGCTGTTTATGCAAAGCACAGACCCACAACTTTGCAGGACTCTGAAGCGACTGAGCAGGCTCTTGGCGAGCTTAAGGCTACAGTGGAGCATCCCCACTCCGCGCCTGCCCGACATCTTTGATGAATCCCGACCAGCCCTCCACTTCCGTCAGCAGCGGCGACAGCGATGCCCTGCTGGTAGAGCGGACGGTTGCCGGCGATCAAAAGGCCTTTGAGCTGCTGGTCATCAAATATGAACGTCGTATTCAGCGCCTGATTGGCCGGATGGTGCGCGACGTCGACTTGGTTGAAGACATTGCGCAGGAAACATTCATTCGGGCTTACCGCGCGTTGGCGCAGTTTCGGGGCGACGCCCAGTTTTACACTTGGCTGTACCGGATTGCCGTGAACACGGCAAAAAAATTCTTGATGGACCTCAAGCGTAACCCAACGGTTTCTGAAAATTCGTTCAAAACAGCCGACGACGATGAAACTTCGCCGGTGGAAAACGAACTAACAAGCCCGGAAACGCCTGAAGCCGTGTTGGCCAGCAAGGAAATCGCTGAAATGGTCAACAGTGCAATGGACGCTTTGCCAGAAGAGCTGCGGCAAGCGATCACCCTGCGTGAAATTGAAGGCCTGACTTATGAAGAAATTGCAGATGCCATGAATTGCCCCATCGGAACCGTGCGGTCACGCATTTTCAGGGCCCGTGAAGCGATCTCCTTGAAGATCAAACCTATGCTGGAAAACCAGTCGGGAAAACGGTGGTGAGTGTTGGTCATCGCTGCTCTTTAACCTGAAACCTTGAACCCTCTTCGAAGCTTATGAAGACAACTCAATCCGACGTCGTTGTTGGCGACAGTATTTCAGCGCTGGCCGATGGTGAACTGCGTGGCGAAGAATTCGCCAGGGCGCTGGCTGCCTGCGAGCGCGACCCAACCATGCTAACCAGCTGGCGCAATTACCACCTCATCGGCGATGTGCTGCGCTCGCCTGACTTGCTTGCAGTGCGCAGTGATGCGCGTTTTTTATCGCACCTGCAAAGTCGGCTGGCGCAAGAAACAATACAGTCAGTCATGCAGACTGCAGATCTAAAGTCGACGACGATCAACCCCCATTCTGTAACGCAAGTGGCGGCGAACGACGCCCTTTTTCGCTGGAAAATGGTGGCCGGTGTGGCTTCTATGGCGGCGGTTGCTGTGATGGTCTGGAAAGGGGTTGTGCCACTGTCTTTAACCGGCTCACAACTCGCACATAAGCAATCGTCGACCGATTCTGTTTTGGTGGCCTCGCCGCAGGGCGTCATCGTGCGTGACGCCCGACTCGAAGAGTTGTTGGCCGCGCACAAACAAGTGGGCGGTAACTCTGCCCTGCAAATGCCATCCGGATTCTTGCGCAATGCCACTTTTGAAACCTCGCCACATGTGCGTCGCTGAGCGTTGTGGCAGAGGCTTGTGGCTCGGTCTGGCCTTGGGCTTGGCCAACGCCGTGCTCGTGCTGCCCGTTGCCGCGGCACCTCCCGCTGGTGCAGCGCTGCAAGCGGCCGCATCAACCGATAAAGTCGCTGAACCTGCCAACATCACCGACTGGCTGATGCGCATGCACGAGGCTTCCCGCAAACGTTCTTACGTCGGCACCTTTGTGGTGTCATCGGCTGGGGCCATGTCGAGTGCCCGCATCTGGCACGTTTGCCAAGGCGACCAGCAAGTCGAGCGGGTTGAGACGCTGACGGGCCCGCCGAGGTCGGTGTACCGGCACAACAAGCAAGTGCACACCTTCATGCCGGACAGCAAGTTGATGCTGAGCGAAAGCCGTGAATCTTTGGGCATGTTTCCCGACTTGCTGAAGTCTGCGGGCAGTGGCATTGCAGGTTATTACACGGCCCAAGCGGTTGGTCATGAACGGGTCGCCGGGATTCAGACCGACGTTGTCGAGTTGCGGCCGAAAGACAGTTTGCGCTTCTCCTACCGCATTTGGGCCGAGGAAAAAAGTGGCTTGGTGCTTAAACTGCAAACGCTTGACGCGCAAGGCCAAGTGCTCGAACAGGCCGCATTTTCTGAATTGCAACTCGATGTGCCTTTGAAAATGGACAAGTTGCTACAAATGATGGATAAGACCGACGGCTATCGGGTTGAAAAACTAAAGTTGCTCAAAACCACAGCAGATGCCGAGGGCTGGGTGCTGAAGACGCCTGTGGCAGGCTTCAACTCGGTCAGTTGTTACCGGCGACCTGCCGCGAATCGTGTGGCAGGTGGGCGTGCTGAACCGATGCAATGGACTTTTTCGGACGGGTTGGCGTCGGTCTCCTTGTTTGTGGAGCCCTTTGACAAGCAGCAGCATCAGCAGGAGTCGAAGCTGTCCATCGGCGCCACCCAAACCATCACCCGTCGAGTGGATGCCTACTGGCTCACGGCCATGGGCGAGGTGCCGCTGGCCACGTTGCAACTGTTTGCCGCAGGTCTTGAACGCAAACGCTAGCGTCTCCATTTACAGAACAGCTTTTGCTGCTTTTATATTTTGAATTTTGAATGTTTTCCTGAAAGCCCATGATGCTCAACCTGAATCAAACTCCTCTGCGTTCTTCACTGCGTTCGTATTTGTTGATGGGCCTGCTGGCTGCGGGTCTGACCGGCGCTGTCGTTCCCTTGCAGCCCGTGTGGGCGCAAAGCCGTGCTTTGCCTGATTTCACCGACTTGGTGGATCAGGTCGGGCCTGCTGTGGTGAACATTCGCACGCTCGAAAAAGCCAAGCCAGCGAGTAGCAGCAGTAGCGGCGGCTCGGAAGAGCAGATGCTGGAGTTCTTTCGCCGCTTTGGTATTCCGGTGCCGCCCAACCTGCCGCGCTCGCCGCGTCCAGACCGGGGTCAGCCTGAGGAAAGCCAGCCGCGTGGTGTGGGTTCCGGTTTCATTTTGTCGGCCGATGGTTTTGTCATGACCAACGCCCATGTGGTCGAAGGCGCTGACGAGGTGCTCGTCACGCTGGCGGACAAGCGCGAATTCAAGGCCAAGATCATTGGCTCAGACAAGCGCACCGATGTGGCTGTCGTGAAAATCGAAGCGACAGGCTTGCCAAGCGTGAAAATTGGCGATGCCAACCGCATGCGGGTGGGGGAGTGGGTGATGGCCATCGGGACACCGTTTGGCCTTGAGAACACGGTTACGGCCGGTATCGTCAGCGCCAAACAGCGCGACACCGGAGACTATCTGCCGCTCATCCAAACCGACGTTGCCATCAATCCTGGTAATTCGGGTGGGCCGTTGATCAACATGCGTGGTGAGGTGGTCGGTATCAACAGCCAGATTTACTCACGTTCCGGCGGTTTTCAGGGCATCTCGTTCGCCATACCGATTGACGAAGCGATCCGTGTTTCGGATCAATTGCGAACATCGGGCCGCGTCACGCGCGGACGCATTGGCGTGCAGATCGACCAAGTCAGCAAAGAAGTTGCTGAGTCGATCGGCTTGGGCAAGCCGCAGGGTGCGTTGGTGCGCGGCGTCGAGGCGGGTGCACCGGCTGAAAAAGCCGGCATCGAAGCGGGCGACATCATCACCAAGTTCGATGGCAAAGTGATTGAGAAATCCAGCGATCTGCCGCGGCTGGTCGGCATCGTCAAACCCGGCACGCGAGCCACAGTCACCGTCTTTCGCCGCGGCGCGACAAAAGACCTGAGCGTCACGGTCGCCGAGGTTGAGCCCGAAAAGCCAACGCAGCGCGCCTCAACCGTCCAGCCGAAACCACCGGTTGCCGGTCCTGCTCAAGTGCTGGGTTTAGTGGTCGGCGAACTGACCGACGATCAAAAGAAAGAGTTGAAGTTGCGCGGCGGTGTGCGCGTCGATGCTGCTGAAGGCTTGGCTGCGCGCGCCGGTCTGCGCGAAGGCGACGTGATCGTGGCGATTGCCAACACCGAAGTCTTGAGCGTGAAGGCGTTTGAGCAAGTGCTGGCTAAAGCTGACAAAAGCAAGCCGGTGAATGTTTTGTTCCGGCGCGGCGAGTGGGCCCAATACGCATTGATTCGTCCTAGCCGTTGAGCTTGGCGCCCTGCATACCCCGCGGCACTTTGGGGGTTTTCATGGTTTTTAGGCGTTTTTAAAGCGCCTGAAATATTTATTTTGATGTCTTTGGCTGCCTTGAACTTGTGGGTAAACACTCACTTTTGAAGATCAAAGCGGGTCTAGAGCCAGTCTCTACATTACTTTCGGTAGAATAGACCCTTGGTTTCGGGTCTTTCCGCTATATAAATAAGTACGGAATGGCCCAGATCGGCCCGTTTCAAACAATTTATCAACGATCTACAGATCACCCACAAGTTGTTCAGAGTTGTTATTTTGAGATTGTGAATAAGTTGTGAATAACTTCTCTGTTGCTGCTCTGCAACGTCATCGATTTGGCCTTTTCCAAGCGACGCATGGCCGGCTTTTTGCCTACAATGAAGTTCCAACTATCGCAGTTGCCATAGATTGTTGGTTCAGGGCGCGTCGCAAACCGACGCGCCCTTTTTTATGTCCGTCGCGAACTGGGTCTGCCTTGTTCGCAATACTTTCAAGTACTTAGGCGTTTCCTTTGATGAATCACATCAGAAATTTTTCGATCATTGCTCACATTGATCACGGCAAATCCACACTCGCTGACCGCATCATTCAGCGTTGCGGCGGTTTGCAGGATCGTGAGATGAGTGCGCAGGTGTTGGATTCCATGGATCTTGAAAAAGAGCGTGGGATAACCATCAAAGCGCAGACCGCTGCGCTACGTTACAAAGCTGTTGACGGTCAGATTTACAACCTCAATTTGATCGACACGCCGGGTCACGTTGACTTCTCATATGAAGTGAGTCGTTCGTTGTCCGCTTGCGAAGGTGCGTTGCTGGTGGTCGACGCGAGCCAAGGTGTTGAAGCGCAGACAGTAGCGAATTGCTACACCGCGCTTGATCTTGGCGTGACTGTTTTGCCAGTGCTCAACAAGATGGATTTGCCACAAGCCGACCCGGACAATGCGAAGCAAGAAATCGAAGACGTGATCGGCATCGACGCGACGGATGCGATTCCTTGCAGTGCCAAAACCGGCATGGGCATTGATGAAATTCTCGAAGCCGTGATCGCTCGCATCCCGCCGCCCAAAGGAAATCCTGACGGCCCTTTGCGCGCCATGATCATTGACAGTTGGTACGACGCTTATGTGGGTGTGGTCATGCTGGTGCGCGTGGTGGATGGCCGACTCGCCAAAGGCGATCGCATCAAGTTGATGGCAACGGAAGCCTTGTACAACGCCGAGCAACTCGGCGTTTTCACGCCGCACACCGAAGCACGCCAGTCACTCGAAGCGGGTGAAGTTGGCTTTGTGATTGCGGGTATCAAAGAACTGCAAGCCGCCAAGGTTGGCGATACGCTGACCATGATCAAGCCCGGCACGGGCGGTGCTGCTTTTGCGGCGACTGAGGCGCTGCCGGGCTTCAAAGAAATTCAGCCACAGGTGTTTGCCGGCTTGTACCCGAGCGAAGCCAGCGAGTACGACTCGCTGCGTGATGCACTGGAAAAACTCAAGCTCAACGATGCATCGTTGCATTACGAGCCTGAAGTCAGCCAAGCGCTGGGATTCGGTTTTCGCTGTGGCTTCTTGGGCTTGTTGCACATGGAAATTGTGCAAGAACGGCTTGAACGCGAGTTCGATCAAGACTTGATCACCACCGCGCCGAGCGTTGTGTACGAAGTGGTCATGCCTGGCGGCGAAGTCTTGATGGTGGAAAACCCGTCGAAGATTCCAGACGCCGGACGGATTCAAGAAATCCGCGAACCCGTCGTCACCGTTCATCTTTATATGCCGCAAGACTATGTGGGCGCGGTCATGACGCTGGCCAACAACAAGCGCGGCATCCAGCAGAACATGGCGTACCACGGCAAGCAAGTCATGTTGACGTATGAGATGCCGCTGGGCGAGATCGTGCTCGACTTCTTTGACAAGCTTAAATCAGTCTCGCGCGGCTATGCATCAATGGACTACGAATTCAAAGAGTTCCGCGCGTCAGATGTTGTCAAGGTTGATATTTTGCTCAACGGCGAGCGTGTCGATGCGCTGTCGATCATTGTTCACCGCAGCCAGTCGGTGTACAGAGGTCGTGCCGTGGTGTCCAAAATGCGCGAGATCATTTCGCGTCAACAGTTCGACGTTGCCATCCAGGCGGCCATTGGCGCCAACGTGATAGCGCGTGAGACAATCAAAGCCCTGCGCAAAAACGTCATTGCCAAGTGCTATGGCGGAGATATTTCGCGCAAGAAGAAGCTGCTTGAGAAACAAAAAGCAGGCAAAAAACGCATGAAACAAATCGGTTCTGTCGAGGTGCCCCAAGAGGCCTTCCTAGCCATATTGCAGGTGGAAGATTAATGGGTGGTGTCATGAGTTCAATCACGGCCTTGGTGCTGGCAGCTTTCGTGGGCTACGGCGGCGCTTGGTACACGGGCGCAGTGGATGGTAATTTTTCTCTGCTGCTGTTTCTGGCCACGGTGGTGACTGGAATTTACTGGCTGGCTGAGCGCTTTTACTTTCTGCCGCAACGCCGTCAAGCTGTTCATATGCTGGAGCAATGCAGCGCCAAGCGCAACGCTGAACTGGTCAAGCTCGGTGTGCAAGCCGTCCCGACTGATGTGGTCCAAGCGCGTGAGCGCCTGATGATGCAGCCTTGGTGGCTGGACTGGACGGCTGGGCTCTTTCCCGTCATCGTCGTGGTCTTTATCTTGCGGTCTTTCTTGTTTGAACCGTTCAAGATTCCTTCGGGCTCGATGATCCCGACCTTGATGATCAATGACCTGATTCTGGTGAACAAATTCCATTACGGTGTGCGCTTGCCAGTGATCTTCACCAAGGTACTCAACAACAACAGTCCTGAGCGTGGTGACGTCATGGTGTTTCGCTACCCGCCACAACCCAGCCTTGACTACATCAAGCGCGTGGTCGGTCTGCCGGGCGACGAGGTGGCTTACCTGAACAAGTCTCTGACCATCAACGGCAAGCCGCTGGTGAAAAATGCCTTGCCTGAATTTTTTGATGAAGACGCGCTGCGCTACACCAAACAATTCGAAGAGCTCACGGGCACCGGCACGCATAAGCACCGCATCCTGAATGATGATGACCGGCCATCCTTTATCCAGGCGGCTTCTGATTTTCCGTTCCGCGAGAATTGCCGCTACAGCGGCGAAGGCGTGGTTTGCAAGGTGCCCGAAGGCCACTATTTCATGATGGGCGACAACCGCGACAACTCGCTGGACTCGCGTTATTGGGGTTTTGTGCCTGAGAAAAACATTGTCGGCAAAGCATTTTTTGTCTGGATGAACTTCGGCAATCTGAAGCGCATCGGCTCCATTGATTGAGTCGGCCCCTTGCTGTCAGTTCGCGTCATGAGTGCTCAACCCGAAACCGTTTCAGTCGCTGGCTTGCCCAAGCTCAGCCAGCCTTTGCAAAGTCTGCAAAAGCGGCTGGCGCATGAGTTCGCCAACCCTAAACTTTTGCAGTTGGCGCTGACGCACAGGAGTTTTTCGGCCGACCACAACGAGCGGCTCGAATTTTTGGGTGACTCAGTGCTCAACCTAGCCGTTGCCGGTCTTTTGTACGAACGGCTGGTGGCGCAGCCCGAGGGGGATTTGTCGCGCGTGCGCGCCAACTTGGTGAAACAAGAAACGCTGCATCAACTGGCCATCACCTTGGGCTTGCCAATGCTGTTGCGCTTGGGTGAGGGCGAAGCCAAATCAGGCGGCCAAAAGCGGCCTTCTATCTTGGCGGACGCGCTGGAGGCGGTGATTGGTGCGGTCTACCTCGACGCAGGTTTTGACAGCGCTTCGGCTTTGGTTCGGCGGCTGTTTCAGGATGTCGACATCACGCCGCAAATGCCGGCCATCGGCAAAGACCCGAAGACCGAGTTGCAGGAGTGGCTGCAGGGTCGCAAAATGAATTTGCCAATCTACCGGGTTGTCGCCACCTCGGGCGCGGCCCACCAGCAAACCTTTGACGTGGAATGCGAGATTGTTGAACACGGCCGTGCTGAACGCGGCATTGGTGGTTCGCGGCGCGCGGGCGAACAAGCCGCTGCCGCAGCCATGCTGTCTTTTCTCAAGACCCTCGGCACCTGATAGCACTTGAACCGACTCGTTCGGCACTTAACACTCGCTGCCTGAAGGCGGCTGAAGATGGACTCACATGACTGACGGCAAAAAAGCCCCCACACCGACCGACCTTCCAACGCAGTCGCCTGACGCGCTTGAAGCCATGCTGACCCAAGCCATGTCGACCCGGGCCAGCAACGCACCTGCTGTGCCCACAGTCGGTCAGCGCTGCGGACTGATCGCTATTGTCGGCAAGCCGAACGTCGGCAAATCCACCTTGCTGAATGCGCTGGTCGGTCAAAAAATCAGCATCACCTCACGCAAAGCGCAAACCACGCGGCACCGCATCACCGGCATGCGCACGGTGGGTCCCACGCAGTACGTGTTCGTCGACACGCCGGGTTTTCAAACCCGCCACAGCAATGCCTTGAACCGCTCCTTGAACCGCACCGTGGTGGGCGCGGTCAACGACGTTGATCTGATTGTTTTTGTGGTCGAAGCGGGCCAGTTCAATCAGGCGGATGCCAAGGTTCTGTCTTTGTTGCCGGCCAACACGCCCGCCATCTTGCTTGCGAACAAGTTTGACCTTATCCACCGCCGCGCCGAGATTGCGCCTTGGCTCAAGGAGATGCAAGAGCGCCACAACTTCGCGGAGTTTGTGCCGATGTCGGCCAACAACGCGCGTGACGTTGAGCGCCTGTTTGGCATTTGCGATAAGTACCTGCCCGAGCAGCCGTGGATGTATGGCGCCGAAGAACTGACCGATCGCAGCGACCGTTTCATGGCAGCAGAAATCATCCGCGAAAAACTCTTTCGTTTGACGGGTGACGAGTTGCCCTACACATCGACTGTCATCATCGACAAGTACGAAGAAGAGGGCAATCTGCGCCGCGTCGCCGCCACCATCGTCGTCGAGCGCGACGGTCACAAAGGCATGATCATTGGTGAGAAGGGCGAAAAGCTCAAACGCATCGGCACCGAAGCGCGGCATGAGCTTGAGACCCTGACCGGCGGTAAAGTCTTTTTGGAGATCTGGGTCAAGGTCCGTTCCGGCTGGGCGGATGATGACGCGCGCGTCAAAACATTCGGCTATGAGTGAGGCCCCCACGCTCGTCACTGCGTGTACTGCGCTGCCCCCTGAGGGGGCGCATTTTTCCTTGGGGCGGCCCTGCGGAAAAACATCTCTTTATTTTTCGTAGAACTAAAACGTGGCAGCTAAACGGATTGCGGATGAGCCGGCTTATGTGCTGCATCGTTATGACTGGAGCGAGTCGAGTCTGATCCTGGATGTTTTCACGCGGCAGCATGGCCGCGTGGCGCTGGTGGCGCGGGGTGCTAAAAAGCCGAGTTCGAGCTTTAGGCCGGTGCTGCTCCCGCTGCAGTTGCTGCATTTGGCGTTTGGCGGCGATGCCGAAATCCGCAATCTCAAGAGCGCTGAGTGGCAGGGCGGTCATGTCATGCCGACGGGTGATGGCTTGCTGTCCGGCTATTACCTCAATGAATTGCTGATGCGCTTGCTGGCCCGCGACGACCCGCACCCGGCGCTGTTTGACGCCTATGCCGCCACAGTGCAACTGCTGGCCAGCCAGAACGCCGACACTCTGCAGGTGGCCTTGCGCGCCTTTGAGTTGCGGCTGCTGCGCGACATCGGTTTGCTGCCCACGCTGGACGCCGAGACCGCCACCTTGCAAGCGCTTGAGCTTGACCGGCGCTATGTGTTGGTGGCTGAGGCCGGGCTGCGCGAAGCCCATGACGACGACCGGGTTAGTTTGTCGGGTGCTGAATGGCTGGGCTTGCAGCAGGCGTTGGAAAGCCACTCGACCTTTTCGGAGACCGTGCAGGCTTGCGTTAACAGTGTTTCGGAGCTCAAGACGCAGCTGCGCGCCTTGCTGCACTACCATTGTGGTGTGAAGGTGCTCAAAACCCGCCAAATGATGATCGACCTTCAAGCGCTGTAGCGTCATACTTTCACCCCAGAACTATGCCTATCAAAAAAGAGCTTCCCATCACACCGACCTTGCCGTCCGTGCCGTCGTTGCCAGAATTGGCCGCGGCGGTAGCCGGTGACGAGCCACTGAATGTTGTTGCTGACGGCGCCACGCTGCCCGCAGCTGAACTCGCCGCTATTCTGGGCCAGACCACGGGCCGCACAGCCTTGTCGGTCAACGTCAACAAAGTTGCGCTGCTGCGCAACACGCGGCAACTCGGTATCCCGAGCGTCTTGCGCGCTGCCCATCTGTGCTTGATGGCAGGTGCCCGCGGTATCACCGTGCATCCGCGGCCGGATGAGCGCCACATCAAACGCCATGACGTGTACGAGTTGTCCGCCATGATGGCCGACTGGCCGGGCCGGGAGTTCAATATCGAAGGCAACCCGTTTCATAACCTGATGGAGTTTGTGCGCGAGTTGCGGCCGGATCAATGCACCTTTGTGCCCGACAGCGAAGACCAGTCAACCAGCGACCACGGCTGGTCTTTCCCGGCCGACGCTGAGCGCCTGCGGCCGCTCATCGCAGAAGCTCATGCGCTGGGCGTGCGCGTCAGCTTGTTCATGGACCCATTGCCCGAGGCGATGGCTGCCGTTCAAGAGGTCGGCGCTGACCGCGTGGAGTTCTACACTGAAACCTATGCGCGGGCCTGGCCCGGTCTGCACAAAAACGAAGCCTTGCGGCCCTTTGTCGAGTCTGCCCAAGCGGCTGCGTTGTGCGGTCTGGGCATCAACGCAGGCCACGACCTGAACCGCGACAACCTCACCGAATTTTTGCGCGAAGTACCGGGCGTGCTGGAAGTCTCCATTGGCCACGCGTTGATTGCCGACGCGTTGGAGTTGGGCTACACCGCCACCGTCAAAGACTACCTGCGCTGCATTGACGCTGCCTTCACCCCAGCCCGCGACGAATGATCTACGGGATTGGCACCGATATCTGCGATGTCCGGCGCATCCGCACGAGCATTGAGCGTCACGGTGACCGCTTTGCCCTGAAGATTTTGAGCGAGTCTGAATTTGCCACGTGGCAGCAGCGCAGTGCGCGCTGGCCTGAACGTGGCATGCGTTACTTGGCGACGCGCTTCTCGGCCAAAGAAGCCTTCAGCAAGGCGGTCGGTATGGGCATGCGCATGCCGATGACTTGGCGGCATTGCGAGATCGCCAACGCCCGCAGCGGCAAGCCCGAAATCGTCTTGCACGGCGCGCTGAAAGTCTGGTTTGAGATGCAGCGCCTGAGCGCGCACGTGACCGTGACAGACGAGACCGACTACGCGGTCAGCTTTGTGGTGGTCGAGCAGTCGGACAAGCCTAGCAACACCGCTGCACCGCCTTTCGCCGGCTAAATTTTTAGACAACTTTCATCACTGAACCTTCATTCAAGGAAAGCCCACCATGACCTCACACACCTCTGGCCAGCACGCACCTCTCATCATCGACATTGCCGGACTCACGCTGACCAAAGTTGACCGCCAGCGGCTCAAGCATCCGCTGACCGGCGGCGTTATTTTGTTCGCGCGCAACTGGGAAAACCGTCAGCAGCTTAGCGCCCTGTGTGCCGACATGAAGAAAGTCCGCCGCGATTTGCTGATCTGCGTTGACCATGAGGGCGGCCGCGTGCAGCGCTTCAAGACCGATGGCTTCACGCACCTGCCGCCCATGCGCGCCTTGGGCGAGATGTGGATGAAAGACGGCAAGGACGCAGAAGGCGCAGGCGCCATGGCCGCCACCAACGCGGCCACGGCTTGCGGTTATGTGCTTGGGGCCGAGTTGCGTGCTTGCGGCGTTGACTTCAGCTTCACGCCTGTGCTGGACTTGGACCACGGTGAAAGCGGTGTGATTGGCGACCGCGCTTTCAGCCGCGACCCGCGCATCGTCGCTTTGCTGGCCAAGAGTCTGATGCACGGTCTGCTGCAGTCCGGCGTGGGCAACTGCGGCAAGCATTTCCCCGGCCACGGCTTCGTCAAAGCCGACTCGCACACCGACATTCCGGTTGATCGCCGCAGCCTCAAAGCCATTCTGGCGGACGACGCGGCGCCTTACGACTGGCTCAACACCACACTCACCAGCGTCATGCCGGCGCATGTGATTTACCCCAAGGTCGATTCGCGGCCGGCTGGGTTTTCAGAGAAGTGGCTGGGCTTTATTTTGCGCGGCCAACTCGGCTTTGGCGGCGCCGTGTTCAGCGACGACCTGAGCATGGCCGGTGCGCGTTTGATCGATGGCAAACAGGTCAGCTACACCGAAGCCTCTGTGGCCGCACTGAACGCCGGCTGCGACATGGTGCTGCTGTGCAACCAAAGCCTAGACGGCGGGGAAGCCGTCGATGAATTGCTAGACGGCATGACGCAAGCCCAGCTCAAAGGCACTTGGGAGCCATTAGAGTCCAGCGAAGAACGCCGCCTAGCCCTGCTGCCCACCAAGCCCGCCGTGGCTTGGGACGACTTGATGCTGGAGCCCGCCTACATGCATGCGCTGGGCTTGGTGCCTTGAGGTAACCGCTAGCGTGGGGGCGGCAGCTGCTCTCCCAGCGCCCGCCGCCACAACCAGTCTAGGCTGCGAGGAATATCAAGCGCCACGCTCATCTGCTCGGGTTGTGCCAGGGCCACCGGAGGGCTGCGTCGCTCAGCCACAGCAAAGGTGAAGGAGTAGGTGGGCTCCTGCCCCATGCGCAGGTCGCTGATCAACAAACGGCTGCCGCGCTGTTCGAGTTTGTAAAAGCCCTTGGTGAACGCTATGAGGCGCTGGACGCCGTCAATGTCCTGCAGCTCGGCGATCAGCGCGTTGCCACGCGGAAAGCGGTCAAACGCCATCTTCGGCTGCACGTCAAGCAGCGAGTAAAAGCCCTCGTGGTAATCGTCCCCCGCGATCGCCACGACTCGCCATAGCACTGTGTTGAACGGCGTGGGCGTGACCAGCAGGTGCTCAACCGCTATGCCTTGCTGCGCCAGCGAGGCGCGGGCGATCTGCGTCACCTGCTGCTGCGAGGCAAAACTCCAGGCCAGATAGCCCGTGCTGAGCAGCAGCCCCACGACATTGGCCAGCCGCCCCCGTTGCCCGCCACGCGTCACCAGCACCCATATCAAGCCGACCAGCAACGGCAGCGTGTACAACGGGTCGATGATGAACATGCTGCCGACACCAAATGGGTGGTTGGATAACGGCAGCGCCAACTGCGTGCCATAGACCGTCATAGCGTCTAACAGCGGGTGCGTCACCAGCACCAGCCAGAGCGCCAGCCACCAGTGCCGCAGCAAACCCCATTCGCCATGCAGCCGTGCGACCAACGCGGCAAAAGGCAGGGAGAACAAGGTCAGCCAGAACAGCGAATGACTTTCGGCGCGGTGCAGCACCATATTGCGGATGACGTCGCCCTGGTCGATGAGTACATCAAGGTCGGGCAGCGTGCCCGCCACGGCGCCCCACAGCGCGGCTTTCCACACAGCCGTGCGGCGTCCCATCACGGCCACCGAAACGGCTGTCCCTAGGGCTATTTGAGATAGTGAATCCATAGGCGAGAATTATCCTTGGCTGCCCACTGTCATCTACCGAGGTAATGAAACAGCAATCTTAAGATAAGGCCATATGCCCATCAGCTGATCCTGATTTTCAACTCTCAGAAACTGCGATGGCTCAGCGCAACACCTAAAAAATCAGCGCCCCGACCAATTCAATTTTCCAACCTCATCCAAGTGCGTGAGGTACACCCGTAGGTCGAATTCGTACTGGTGGTATTGCGGTTCCATGTAGGTGCAAAGCTTGTAGAACGCCTTGTCGTGCTCGCGTTCTTTGATGTGTGCGAGTTCGTGCACCGCGATCATTTTCAGGAACTCGGCAGGGCCTTCTTTGAACAGCGCGGCGACGCGGATTTCGCGCTTGGACTTGAGCTTGTTGCCCTGCACACGCGAGATGGTGGTGTGCGTACCGAGCGCATGCGCGATGACTTGCAGCTTGTTGTCAAAGATCACCCGCGACAGCGGATCTGAGTTGCGCAAAAAGCGGTTCTTCAGATCCATCACGTAGTCGTACAGCGCCTTGTCGGTGCGCACGCTGTGGGCTTCGGGATATTTTTTGAGCAGCACGGCACCGAGCTGACCTTCGGTGAGCAGTTCTTGCACTTGGTCGCGCAAGTTGTCGGGGTAGCCGAGCAGGTATTTCATGGCAGCCCGGCCGTCCCGGCGTCGCTCAATTCTCGCGGCGCAGTGCCGGGAACAAGATAACGTCGCGGATGCTGGCGCTGTCGGTCAGCAGCATCATCAAGCGGTCAATGCCGATGCCGCAGCCGCCGGTCGGTGGCATGCCGTATTCGAGCGCACGCACGAAGTCGGCGTCGTAAAACATGGCTTCGTCGTCACCTGAGTCTTTGGCGTTGACCTGCGCATGAAAGCGTGCGGCTTGCTCTTGCGCGTCGTTGAGTTCGCTGAAACCGTTGCCGAACTCGCGGCCAGTGATGTAAAGCTCAAAGCGTTCGGTCACTTCAGGGCGTGCATCGTTGGCGCGCGCCAAGGGCGAAATTTCGGTCGGGTGTTCCATGATGAACGTCGGCTGCCAGAGCTTGTCTTCGACCGTTTCTTCAAAGTACAAGACCTGCAAACTGGCCAGTGAACGTGTCGACAAGCGGTCTTTTTGCTCGGTGCAACCGAGCTTTTTAACGGCGTTGGTCAGCCATGCGGCGTCGTCCACGCTGGCACCGGCGTCGGTGTGTTTCAGGATGGCTTCGCGAATCGTCAGGCGTTCAAAAGGCTGGCTCAAATCGACGGCTTTGCCGCCGTAGCTCAATTGCAAAGTACCGCAAGATTTTTGCGCGGCGTCACGGATCAAGGCTTCGGTGAAGGCCATCAGGTCGTTGTAGTTCCACCAAGCGGCATAGAACTCCATCATGGTGAATTCCGGGTTGTGCCGAACGCTGATGCCTTCGTTGCGGTAGCTGCGGTTGATCTCAAACACGCGCTCAAAACCACCGACGATGAGTCGCTTCAGGTAAAGCTCGGGCGCGATGCGCAAAAACATTTCCTGGTCCAGCGCGTTGTGGTGCGTCTTGAAAGGCTTGGCGTTGGCGCCGCCCGGAATCGGG
>JBEDKR010000005.1:0-17490 GCA_041172005.1 Pseudomonadota bacterium | reverse complement strand
GTGCATATGAACCCATTTTTTCCGAGTTCGTCGTGTCGACGAAAGAGCTCGATTGCCCAATCAACGTTGCACCCACGCGCCACTTATCATTCAATTTTTCATTGACGCCAAGGGTATAAATTCTCTTTGGCACATGATCAACTTCTTTGCCTGTACTCAGAATTTCTGCCTTCTGGAATGACACACCAGCCCACATGTTGGTGGTTAAAGTTGGTTTGGCGTTCAACTCAAAATCCATCCCTTTTCTAACCGTTTGCCCCAAGTTGACGGTGTCGTTCGAAGGGTTTGCAAGCAATGTTCTGGTCTCGCTCTGAGCGGTTTGCCTCCAGGTTGCAACACGAGCATCAACCAATGAAGATGGCTTAAATTTCCAGCCAAGTTCCCAGCCCTCGTTGATCGATGGCCCCACTGCGAAAGCAGAGGTTTGGTAGGCTGCGCGGCCAGTCCCAACTTGGAAGCTTCGCCCCCAATTACCGTACACAGTGGATGCATCCGTCACTTTGTAGGACGAGCTGATTTTGGGCTGCTTGATCAGACCGTAGTTGTTAATTGGCAAGCCGCCCATCAGGCTTGAAGTCGGGTCATAGCTGATGACGGCATGGCCATCCACTTTGTCAACACGGTAAGCAGGTGTGATGGTCCACCGGACGTTTGGCTTGAATACCGCCTGTACAAATCCACCGACGGTGTTGAACAGGTATTGATGGTCACGACGAGGCACAACGCTTTGACTGGTCGATCCGATCTCTATTGGGCGCTCACGAAAATTGAGGTTGTCTTGTCTTTCTGTGTCAACGCCACCGATGATTGTTGTGTCGCCCAATAACGTTTGCCCCAATCTTCGAGTGACATTGACTGATGCACCCACATGTTGCTCGCGCAACTGACGGAATTCTTGCCGTGAGGAGTCAGGGAACTTGATGTACCGATCATCATTGAGGTGATTGAAATACAGCTGCGCTTGCATGTGCGTTGACGAATCAATGTCAGACTCAGCTTGCAATGCCACTTGGCTGGCTTGTCGCGAGTCCCTGTCGTTCACGCTCTTGGGTGCCACCTGCCATGGATTTGCATTGATCTGCGCTTGTGTCAGATAACCCGGTTCGTTCGCGTTGTTGCTTAGGTGTTTGACGATCAGGCCCATACGCGAGGTGCCATCACCAGACTTTGCGAACCACTTGCCACTGAAGTTGGTGGCATCAGCATCCATGTGCTGTCGATAGCCGTCTGTCGTTTTGTAGCTCAATGCATAGTTCTGGGAAACTGAATCGTCTTCAATGCCTCTAGCCAGCTGGAGTATCTGGGTGTTGAAACTTCCAACTGTCAACATGGACTCGGTGTAGTTGCCACCCGACCTCGTCACAACATTTATATTCCCCGCTATGTTGTGCAGACCATACCGCGGGTCGTTTGTGCCCTTCACAACTTCAATAGCTTCAATGTCGATTCGAGGAACCATGTCGATGTAATACGTGTTCCCATCATTTGCGTTGCTAGGAACGCCATCGATCAGGAGCTTGACGGCATTCAGAACGCCCTCACCGTTAAAACCGCGCATTGAGACGGTACCGAAGCCAACACCTTTTCCAACATATTCCCCAAGCATGACACCAGGAACTTGGCTAATCAGTTCATAGTTGCTGTAGTTGCTTTGGTCTTCAATTCGATCTTTGTTTAGAACGTTGACGGACGTCAGTACCTGTCTGGCGCTCAAGGCGCCACCTTGTGCTGTGACGGAAACCTCACCCAAGGACATCACAACGTTGCTGCTTTGTGGTGTTGCGGTTGAGTCGGCACTAAGACTGTCAGTTTGAGCCATGGCATGGCTAAAGAAGGCGCAGGGCAGCGCCGCGGCAAGCGCCAGCGCCAAACGATTTAAGGGCATGAAATTCTCCAGAAAACAAACAATACAAATCACGCCCAAGCCCTGCCTTGCAGGGCAGTCAGGACGCTATCGAATCAATGGCTCAGGAGAAAGTGGGTGGGCCGCGCGCGGGAAGCGGCGCACCGGTCAGCGCCGCGATGCGGGCTTGCGGGATGCTTTGAAGTGCATAGGCCAGAGGCTGCGGCAGCGCTGGCAGGTTGATGGCCTTAGGAGGCGGTGCACCGACAGTGCCGCACAGGGAACAGTCTTGAGTGTGCCCGGAAGATTCACTGAAGCCGTCGTCGTTTTGAATCACGAGCTTCATCACGCCAGAACCGGAACAGACAAGCTCCATCGACTGTGGATTGATCAGCGGTGATGCAACTGCCACGCAAACAAACAAGGCAAACCAGACCAGCGCGAAGCGGGTGATCGACTGAGTCTGGCGGAGAAACTGCATGGCGCAAGTGTAGTAGCTGCTCAGCTTGTGTTGGCAAGCAGCCAGCTGCGACCTTCGCTGCACGCACTTCACTCGCTCAAGGTTAGCGAGTCGACGCAGCCTCAATGACAGACTTGCCGAGTTGGCTCAAGTAGTCGCGTGAGAGTTGCGTTGAAATGATGTATTTGACGCGGTTGTCATCCTCATCCATTTCGAGCTCCAGCATGCCTTTTAAACGCAAGGTCTTGAGACGACGATGGACGGTTGTCGACGACGCGTCTGAGGACATTTGCATGGCCTTTAAAACGGTGATCTTCTTGCCTGTACTCCAGTAAGTAGCGAGTAAATCGAGAAGTCGCTCTTCAGGCAAATCAAGCTGCGGAAAAGCTGAAGATTTCCGTACATCTGCAGAGATGCGCAGGAAATTCAAATAAGTTTCGCAGTGGTCGGTTAAATTTTTCACCGACGAATGTTAGCGTTCCTAGGACCAATTGCAAGTTTGCTTGCCTAGCAGGCAACTAGTCTAAACAAGACTTGCAATATGGTTACGTGCAACCATTTTTTGTAACTGAATCTAGGCCTTGAATTAGCACTAAAAGCTTGTCATTCTGGGATGAAAACGCTTTTGAAAGAAGCAGGCCCAAGACGGTCTGTTCAGCGGCGAATCACCAAATCACCTTCTACCGTCGCACCGCGACCAATGGTCATCAATTGGTAGGTGATGTGTCCCTTGACCACGGCGCTGGCTGCAATGACCAACTCACCACACACAGCAGTTCCAGAAAAGCGTCCTTTGATGTGCAGGCTAGCACAAGCAACATTTCCTTCAACTTGGCCACGCGGGCCCACATTGACACTGCTGGCCTTGATGGTCCCGCTGGTGCGTCCTTCAATGTGCAAAATCCCATCAGAAACAATATCGCCGGTGAGGGAGAAGCCTTCGCTGATCACGGTCGGCTTATGGGTGTCGAGTACGGCCACGCCGGTGACACTTCGCTTTGGAACAATAACCTCTTCGGCGGGCGTAATCATGGGTGCTGGTCTTTCAGTGGGCAGAACTTCAGTGCTATCAATTTTTGTTTTTTTGAACATAAAAGGCGGTTTCGATAACTTTCTGCGGATCGACAGGGTAGCCGCCGACCGAGACTTCAAAATGCAGGTGTTTGCCGGTCGAGGCGCCGGTGTTACCGACCAGCCCAAGGACAGTGGTCAGGTCAACATCTTGGCCTTCCCTGACCTTCAGGTCGGCCAAATGAGCGTAGAGGGTTTCAATACCCCGCTCATGTCGAATGATGACCGTGTTGCCGTAGTCTTGATAGCTGCGGGCAAGCACGACTTTGCCGACCTTGGCGGCGCGAACTTCGTCGTTGCTGCCGGCGATCAGATCAACACCGGTGTGAAACTTCGGTCGGCCTGTGATCGGATGGGTCCGGATGCCAAAAGAGGATGAGGTGGAAAAGTCGCCCAGCGGCATTTTGGCCGGCAAGGCGTTCAGCACGTCCATGAGTGAGTGGTTCTTGGCGATTTCCTCTGACAACTTACCGCGCAACAGCGGATTGTTAGGCTCAATCTGGTCGCTTCGAAAACCACCAATAGCGGCATTGCCATGAATTACCTTGATGGCTTTTTCAGACAAACCCGTGGCGTCTAAACGGGCTTTGAGACTGATATTGTCGGAAGACAAGGTGGTAGCCGAGCTCTTCACGAAGCGCCGAATTTCAATGTCACGCTCGCGGATGGTTTGAGCCAACGCCAGCATTTCGTCCTTGTTCATAGCCTCTGCCCCATTGCCGGACAGATCATCGGCGCTGCCCAGCAAGGCCGAGTAAATTTCGTTGTGTGAGCGTTCAAGCTTGGCATTGCCGGCCAACAGCAAGGCCGAGAAGATCGCCAGCAGCATGATAGTTGCAGCACTCGCAGAACCGACAACAATCAAGCCGCGCACAACATTGCGCTGCAAATGGCCAGAGATTGAGAAATACTTGAGGTCACCCTCTTGCTCAAGGATGATTCTGGAGTCGTGATAATCCCGGCGCCAAAGCGATGCCAGTGAAGCAGGGACGGACGCCAGCCACACCGTGCCTTTTCGGAAGCGATTAACCAGCATCAACATGGGCGGACGCTCAGTCTTGTGACTTGCCGCCAACAATGATTGGAGCGTCGACAGGTTTCAGCACAGCGGGAACGGCTGCAGCCGATTTGGCGGGTACAACAGCGCCTTGCACCAAGCCACCGCGTTCGATTTCGATCTCACCGTAACTGGCATTGCCGTTGACACGGCCCGTGCTTCTGATGATGAGATGCTCTGAAGCCAGCAGCGTGTCGTGCACTTCACCAAAAACGTCGGCCTTGCGAACCTTGATGTTGCCGACCAGCTTGCCTTGGGCGCCAACCAGAATCTCGTCAGCCTGCAAGTCCCCTTCTAGTGAGCCGTTGATCACAGCACGGCCTGGCACCACAAATTTTCCAGAGACCGTGACGCCTTCGCCGATCACGATACAACCCGCCTCGTTGGTACGATCATTCATCCCGTTTTCCTTACTTAAAAACTGCTTTACTGGCGATCGATTTAGATGAAGTCTTAGTGAGAAATCAGGTGCTAACTCCTGAGTCGCTCGACCGACCAGATGATTCACGGACCCACTGCCATCGCAAACCTATTGCGATGCTGAAACGTCATGAACAATCGCTGGATCAGCAAAAGCCGGATAACTAAAACTTACCAAAACTCACTAAATGTAACTAGCTAATTTCTTGATTTTAACATTCTAAAAACAATCTCGTCAATTTTTTGCGGCCAGAAAATCGACACCCTCGCACAAGCGCGAGGCTTGCGAATGCCTCAGAAGGAACATCCGTTGGAAATCTATTTCCCAGAACGACGAGCGGCTTTTTCAATCTCTTGTAACTGCCGCTTGCGCTTGGCTTTGTTCTTGGCCTCTGGCTCGGCGGGGCGGTCCCGCCGCATTTGCGCTTGCTGCTCAGCAGCCTTGCGCTGGCGTTTGATGTTGCGCAAGTGAACGATGAATCGCCCCACTGCAAAGCTGATGACGCCGCTGACGACCAGCAGGATGATGCCTGGAGTTTCCATAATGAACAAACTTTGTAACCGTTGGCTTAGATCAGTCAGTCAGAAACAGCGACTGCAGATCATTCAAAAAATCGAATCCGCGCTCAGTCGGCTTGATGCTCACCAGATCGCGCTCAATCAGACCGCGCCGCTCGGCTTCGTCGAGCCCCGGTTGTAGCGCAGTGACAGGCAAGCCAGTTTTCTCAACGAAGTCCTGCAACTTGAAGCCGTCTCTGAGCCTGAGCGCGTTGAGCATGAACTCAAAGGGTAAATCCGCACGGCTGACCTCCGTTTCTTGGGTCACGGCCTCGCCCGCCAAGGCCTTGTCCATGTAAAGCTTGGGATCGCGCCAGCGCACTTGCCGCACCACGCGGTGCGCAAAGCTGAGTTTGCTGTGGGCTCCGGCACCAATACCCAAGTAATCTCCAAATTGCCAGTAATTCAGGTTGTGAAAGCAGCGGTGGCCAGCCTTGGCATAGGCTGACACTTCGTAGCGTCCCATGCCAGCTTGGCCGGTCATTTCCGTGATGCGGTCGAGCATGGCGTAGGCCAAGTCTTCTTCCGGAATGACGGGCGGAAATTTGGCGAAATAGGTGTTCGGCTCTATCGTCAGGTGGTAGATCGAAATGTGCGGCGGCTGCAAATCCAGCGCCTGTCGCATGTCTTTTTCTAAGCCCTCCAAGGTCTGCCCAGGCAGCGCATACATGATGTCGAGATTGAAGGTGTCAAAGCTCGCTGCAGCTTCTTCCACCGCGGCAATCGCTTGCGCCCGGTCGTGCACACGGCCGAGCGCCTTCAAATGTTGATTATCAAAACTTTGCACGCCCACCGATAGACGTGTCACGCCAGCACCGCGAAAAGCCTTGAAGCGGTCTTTTTCAAACGTTCCTGGGTTCGCTTCTAGGGTGATTTCACAATCGGCATCAAGCCGCAGGCGGGCCCGAATGTCACCCAGTAACCGGTCAATGGCCGCTGGCGAAAACAAACTCGGCGTACCACCGCCGATGAAGATGCTGTGCACCGTCCGACCCCAAATCAGCGGCAGGGAGGCCTCTAAGTCAGCCACCAGCGCATCGATGTAGCGCTGCTCGGGCATGACACCGCTGGTCACTTCATGCGAGTTGAAGTCGCAGTAAGGACACTTTTTCAGACACCACGGCAGGTGCACATACAAGGACAAGGGCGGCAATGCTGTCAGCCGCAGCGTGCCGTCGCGCATGTAATGCTGAATGTCTTTCAGCTCGCTCATGACAGCCAGCGCTCGCGCATCAGCTGCATCATCTGACGCGCGGCCTGACCGCGATGGCTGTTCGCGTTCTTGACCTCGACTGACAGTTCCGCAAAGGTTTTGCCAAAGCTCGGGATGAACATCACTGGGTCAAAACCAAAGCCGTTGCTGCCCACTGGCGTGCGTGCAATTTCACCGCTGACGCGGCCAACAGCAATCAAAGGCTCGGGGTCGTCCGCCGTGCGAACCGCCACCAAAGTGCTGACCAGCGCAGCTCGCCGATCCGTCACATCGGCCATTTGTTCGAGCAAGGCCCGCACATTGTTGTCGTCGCCTTTGGCATAGCCAAACTGCGTGGCGTAGTAAGCCGTGTCGACCCCGGGCAAACCGCCGAAGGCCTGAACGCACAAACCGGCGTCGTCGGCCAGTGCGGGCAAGCCGCTCAAGCTGGCCGCATGCCGTGCTTTGGTCAATGCGTTTTCTACAAAGGTGCGATACGGCTCCTCTGCCTCGCCAATGCCGAGATCCGACTGGCGCACCAGTTCCATGCCGAGCGGCAGCAGCATGGCTTGCAGCTCAGCCAACTTGCCAGAATTATTGGACGCAAGAACAATTTTCATCATTTTTGAATGCGTTCAGGCAGCGGTTGCCAGTGCAGTTTTCTGCAGCAACACCAAGTCGCGAATGCCCTGTTCGGCGAGCTCCAGCAAGGCGTTCATTTCGCTGCGGGTGAAGGCCGCGCCTTCTGCCGTGCCCTGCACTTCCACAAAATGGCCGGCGCCGGTCATCACCACATTCATGTCGGTGTCGCAGCCTGAATCTTCGGTGTATTCCAAGTCCAGCAGCGGCGTGCCTTGGACGATACCGACCGAGATGGCGGCGATGTGGTCGGTGATCGGCGACTCGGTGAGTTTGCCGGCGGCCATTAATTTGTTAACCGCGTCTTGTGCTGCGACAAAGGCGCCAGTGATGGCTGCTGTGCGCGTACCGCCGTCGGCTTGGAGCACATCGCAATCGAGATGAATGGTGCGTTCACCGAGTTTTTTCAAGTCAAAAACAGCCCGCATCGAGCGCCCAATCAAGCGTTGGATTTCTTGGGTGCGGCCGCTTTGCTTGCCGCGAGCGGCCTCGCGGTCGCTGCGGGTATGGGTGGCGCGCGGCAACATGCCGTATTCGGCGGTGACCCAGCCTTCACCGCTGCCTTTTTTGTGGCCGGGCACTTTTTCTTCGATCGACGCGGTACACAGTACCTTGGTCGCGCCAAACTCAATCAGCACAGAGCCTTCTGCATAGACGGTGTAGTTGCGCGTCATGCGCACAGGCCGGAGTTGGTGGGCTTGGCGGTCTGCAGATCGGATAAAGCTGGGCTTGGTCATGGTGTTTTCAGTGGAAATGGGAGAGGGATGGCGCGTCACGCATTATCAATCGACTGAGGCGCAACGCTGCCCTAGTAAACTACGCCACAAGCTTTCAGACGGCCATTCCAGCCAGACGCAGTCGTTCCAGCTTTCATGAGGAAGATGGAATTGCTTTTTGCCCTTATTTTTAGACGTGCGACTGCAACAGGTCCCGCGTCCAGACTCCTTTAGAAAAAGCACCACCATGTCAGTTTTCAGCATGACGGGTTACGCGACTGCCCAGTCCAGTGCGCCCCGGGCCGCCGTCCCTACTGAGGTGACAGCTGAAGCCCACGCGCGGCTTGGTATCGAAATTCGCTCTGTCAACAGCCGATTTTTAGACCTGTCTTTTCGCTTGCCGGACGAGCTGCGCCAAGCCGAACCGGCCCTGCGCGAAATCCTGACCAGCCAGCTCAAACGCGGCAAAGTCGAACTCCGCGTCTGGTTAGAGAGCAGTTCTGCCAGCAGCCTGCGTGCCCCCACAGCGCAAACCTTGCAGCGCTTGGGTTCTTTTGAAGACACCATCAAGTCATGGCTACCGCAGGCCGCCGGCTTGAGCGTTGCCGATGTCTTACGCATCGCCGTCAACGAAGACCAAAAACCACACGACTACGGGGACGAGCTCCTCAAGCTCGCCAGAAAAGCCGTCAAAGAACTGTTGCAAGCACGGGAACGCGAAGGCGCCCGCCTGTCAGCCATGCTGACCGACCGCACCGCCCAGTTGCGCGCGCTGGCTGCGCAAGCCGGCCCGCTGGTGCCGAAACTGGTCGAGCAGCAAAAAGCCCGTTTCTTGGAGCGCTGGAAAGAAGCCATGGCGCTGGCCGACAGTGCCGCCCTGCCCGAGGCTGCCCAAGACCGCGCCTTGACTGAGGCCACCGCCTTTGCCATTCGCATTGATGTCGCCGAAGAGATCACCCGACTGGCGTCTCACTTGGACGAAATCGACCGCCTGCTGGCCAAAGGCGGCGAAGTCGGAAAGCGCCTTGATTTCCTGATTCAGGAGCTGCACCGCGAAGCCAACACCATGGGTTCCAAATCAGCCGCCCTTGAGCTCACACGCATTTCGGTCGACATGAAAGTGCTGATCGAGCAGATCCGCGAACAAGTACAAAACATCGAGTAATCAGGCTTTTTATGGACTACCCCGGAAATTTGTTTGTGGTTGCAGCGCCCAGCGGCGCTGGTAAATCCAGCCTTGTCAAAGCGCTATTGGAAATTGACTCCAGGGTGCAACCCGCTGTTTCGCACACCACGCGGCCACCGCGCGGACAAGAAAAACACGGCCGCGAATACTTCTTTTTGTCGAACGATGAATTCGACGGCATGGTCGAACGCAATGCCTTCCTAGAATGGGCCCATGTGCACGGCCAACGCTACGGCACCTCACGCCACACGATTGAAGAGCGCATGCAACACGGCGCCGACGTGATTCTAGAAATCGACTTTCAAGGCGCCATCAACATCAAAAAAATCTTCACCAACGCCGTGTTGGTGTTTATCTTGCCGCCGAGCTGGGAAGAACTCCGCTCACGCCTTCAGCGCCGCGGCGAAGACAGCGCCGAGGTGATTGAATTGCGCCTGAAGAATGCGGCCTTGGAGATGGCGCAAGCCCAAGAATTCGACTTCGTTATAATCAATGAGTTGTTCGAGCGTGCGGTTTTCGACCTGAAAACCATTGTTCATGCCCAGCGGCTCAAGTTTTCGGCTCAACGGCGCGCCCGTGCCGACATCTTCCAAGCCCTGAACATTCCCTGAAACCCTCGCTCACCCAGCGCTTACTGCTTACCCGGAGAACCTCATGGCCCGCATCACTGTTGAAGACTGCCTGGAACAAATTCCCAACCGCTTTGAGTTGGTTTTGGCCGCCACGTACCGCGCTCGCATGTTGAGCCAAGGTCATGCGCCAAAAATCGAAAGCAAAAACAAGCCTGGCGTCACTGCCTTGCGCGAAATTGCAGCCGGCAAGGTTGGCCTCGAGATGCTGAAAAAAGTCCCACTCTGATCATCTCTGCGTCAGATCAAAAGCACCGCTTGCCGGTGCTTTTTTGTTTTTCAGTTGCCAAAAATATCGCCACCGTTCACAGGTCTTCCCTCTCAAGATACATTTGAGCTTATGAGTTCGCTCCTTTCGCCTGTCATGGCCAAGCCAACACCTGCCGCAGCCAATGCTGCTGCAGCGAGCTTTGCCATGCTCACCGCCAAGCTTGATTACATGAGCGCCGTCGACGTGGACAACGTCCGCCGCGCTTATCGGTACGCCGATGAAGCGCACCTCGGACAGCTGCGCAACAGCGGTCAGCCCTACATCACCCATCCAATCGCTGTCGCGCAGCAATGCGCCGAATGGAAGCTCGACGCACAAGCGCTCATGGCGGCCTTGCTGCACGACGCGATTGAAGACTGCGGCATCACCAAGCCCGACCTGATTGAGCGCTTCGGTGCACCCGTGGCCGAGCTGGTCGATGGGTTGACCAAGCTGGAAAAGCTGGAGTTCAACACCCGCGAAGAAAACCAGGCAGAGTCGTTTCGAAAGATGCTGCTGGCCATGGCCCGCGACGTTCGAGTCATCCTGATCAAGCTAGCAGACCGCACACACAACATGCGCACGCTGAGCGACGTGCCGCGGACCAAGTGGGCCCGCATCTCCAGCGAAACGCTGGAGATCTATGCGCCGATAGCTCACCGACTCGGCTTGAACACCACCTACCGCGAGCTGCAAGACCTGTCGTTTCAGCATCTGCACCCTTGGCGCTACGCCACGCTGGAAAAAGCTCTGTCGCGTTCACGTGGACGGCGCCGCGACGTCATCACGCGTGTCAAGATGGAAGTCGAAGCAGCATTTGCATCCGCCAATATGCCCGTGCAAATTTTCGGCCGTGAAAAAACGCTGTTTTCAATCTACAGCAAGATGGACGAGAAGCATTTGTCGTTTGCGCAAGTGACCGACATTTACGGCTTTCGCGTGATCGTCGACAACTTGACGGCTTGCTACACCTCCATGGGCGTGCTGCATCAGCTCTACAAACCACTGCCCGGCCGCTTCAAAGATTACATCGCGATCCCGAAGATCAACGGCTACCAGTCACTGCACACCACGCTGGTCGGGCCCTTTGGTACCAACATCGAGTTTCAGATGCGCACAGAAGCCATGCATGTGGTGGCCGAGTCTGGCGTGGCCGCGCACTGGCTTTACAAAGCGGCGACCCCTGGCAACGATGACTCGCAAAACCTAGGCACACAGTGGCTGCAGTCGCTGCTCGACATTCAGCATGAAACCGGCGACGCCGCAGAGTTTTGGGACCACGTCAAGATTGATCTGTTCCCGGACGCTGTCTATGTGTTCACACCCAAAAGCAAAATCATGGCGATGCCGCGTGGCGCCACCATCGTCGACTTCGCTTACGCGATTCACAGCGACATCGGCCACCGCGCGGTGGCGGCCAAAGTCAACGGCGAGCAAGTCCCGTTGCGCACCGAGTTGCACAACGGCGACGTGATTGAGATCGTCACCACCCCGGTGTCAAGCCCGAATCCGGCTTGGCTGGGTTTTGTCCGCACGGGCAAGGCGCGATCGAAAATCCGCCACTATCTCAAGACGATGGAGCTCACCGAATCCCAGGACTTGGGCGAGAAAATGCTGGCCCATGCCTTGCGCGCAGAAGGCATCGAGAAGCTGCCCGAAGACGACGAGAAAAATCGTCCGCTGTGGGAAAAAATTCTGCGTTTCAGCGGCAACCGTTCGCGTGCCGACTTGCTGACCGACGTCGGTCTTGGCAAGCGCATTGCCAGCATTTTGGCCAAGCGCATCGTCGGGTTGCTCGGCGAGATTGGCGAAAAACCCAATGTGCTGCTGATGAGCCGGGAACGCTTCACAGAGCATGAAGCTGTTTCACAAGGCGCGTTGTTGCTGGACGGCAGCGAGGGCGCATCCATCCACTTTGCCACCTGCTGCAAACCGATCCCCGGCGACAACATCATGGGCTATCTGGGCCGCGGCGAAGGCTTGGTGGTTCACACCGAAGATTGCGCTGTGGCCAAGCGACTGGTGCACCGCGACAGCGAACGTTTCATTGCCGTGGACTGGTCAGACGAGCCTGTGCGAGCCTTTGAAACTGACTTGTCGGTGACCGTGACAAGCGGCAAAGGTGTCTTGGCCCGGGTCGCTGCGGCAATGGCAACAGCCGAAGCAGACATCACCCAAGTCCAGATCGAACAAGGCTCCGGACAAGACGCCTCAGATTTGCGTTTCAGCGTCGCTGTGCGCGACCGCGTTCATCTGGCAGCAGTCATGCGCAATGTCAAACGTGCGGCCTCGGTGCTGCGTGTGCAAAGGGTCAAGTCAGCGGCTTAGTCCTGAGGCAGCGGTGCGGGATAACTCACCTCCAGCACCTCCACCGCTTGCACGCCACTGGGCGTGACCAAATGAACCTCATCACCGACACGTGCCTTGAGCAGCGTGCGTGCAGCCGGCGAGACCCAGCTGATCTCTCCGGCAGAACTGTCCGCCTCATCAATGCCCATGATGGTCACGCGTTGCTCGGTCTTGCCATCCACCAAGTAAAGCACTGTCGCGCCAAAAAATACCTGATCTCCGCCGTGATGAACGGACGGGTCGGCGATCTCGGCGATCTCCAGCCGCTTGGTCAGAAAACGAATTCTGCGGTCAATTTCGCGCAGCCGTTTTTTACCGTAAATGTAGTCACCGTTTTCTGACCGATCCCCGTTGCTGGCGGCCCAGTGAACAATGTCCACGACTTTGGGTCGCTCGTTGTCGATCAGGTCAAGCAGCTCGGCTTTGAGGCGGGCGTAACCCTTGGGCGTGATGTAGTTTTTGCCGCCTACCGGTAGCGGCGGCAGCGTCAGCTCTTCATCGTCCGAATCGGTTTCTTTGGTGAAGGCTTTGCTCATGGGATTGACGGTGACAAGTGCATTTCAAAGGAATGAGCTTACCGCGATTTTGGTCAAACAAGCCCTGCCGTTTGAACGGCGGGTCGAACAAGCCGCCAAGCTAAAACCGATGTGGAGCCGGGATTTAGATGCGCCGTTTTAGAGATTTAATAACGTTGATTTCGCACTCAACGTCAAGCTGCTGTGTGAGTCCTGGTCAGGTCAAACAAGCTAGTGGCCTCCAGCTCAAGCACCTGAGTGTCGGTCTGGCTGAACATTTGCCAGCGCCAGCGCAAGATGCCCAGCGTCGGTTGGCTGACGGAGTTGCGGGTCTCCAGAACGGTTGCACGCACATGAAGTTGATCGCCGGGGCGCACAGGATGCTGCCACTTCAAGTAGGCCAAACCGGGCGACGCAAAAGACTCTGAACCGTGCAACGCAGCGTCGGTGATGAGGCGCATAGCGATCCCGCAGGTGTGCCAGCCACTGGCGATCAGTCCGCCAAAACGACCGTCTTGGGCGGCGACCGGATCGGTGTGAAACCACTGCGGGTCGTAGGCCGTGGCAAAGGCCATGACCTCTGCTTCACTGACAAGGTAAGGGCCGGCGCTGATAACTTGCCCGACGTGAAATTCAGCAAACTTCATGCCCCTGTCCTTGTCATCAATAGGTCTCCAGATGCAGACGGCCTTCTTTCTTGAGTGAGGCACCCAGCGCATCCCAATCAAGGCCGGCTTGTGTCGCCACGTCGCGCAGCGCCAACACGACGCCCTCTTCCATGCTTTTCAGCCCGCAGACATAAAAGCAGGTGTTCGGGTCGATCAGCAGCGGCGCCAGATCAGCCGCGCGTTCACGCATCACGTCCTGCACGTAACGTTTGGGCTGGCCTGGTGTGCGCGAAAACGCGAGGTTGAGGTCGATGAAATCTTTGGGCAGTTTTTGCAGCGGGCCAAAATACGGCAGTTCTTCTTGTGTTCGGGCACCGAAGAACAGCATCAATTTGCCGCCTTCAAATTTCCCGGTTGCGCGCAGCCGGCGCCGCCATTCGGTCATGCCTCGCATGGGCGCGCTGCCGGTGCCGGTGCAGATCATCACGATGTTGCTGCGTGGATGGTTCGGGATCAGGAAGCTTGCGCCAAAGGGGCCGATCACCTGAACCTTGTCACCGACTTGCAAGTCACACATGTAGTTGGAGCAGACGCCGCGCACCGCATGGCCTTGGTGGTCTTCGAGCACGCGTTTGATGGTGAGTGACAGATTGTTGTAGCCGGGCCGCTCGCCGTTGCGCGGACTGGCGATGGAGTACTGGCGCGCGTGGTGGGCTTTGCCCTTGGCGTCGAGTCCGGGTGGAACGATGCCAATCGATTGGCCTTCGAGTACCGGAAACGGCAGGCTGCCAAAGTCCAGCACGATGTGGTGTGTGTCGTAGTCACCGCCGGCCGTCTGGCCGACTTCGGTAACCCGTACATTGCCGCTGACGGTCGCGGTGATGGACTTTTCTGCGGCTTTGGGGCCGTAGAGGTTCGTGTACGGATGGGCGGCCGACCAAGGCGGCACTATGGCGCCGTATTGCGCACTGTTGAAGCTGGTTTCAGAATGGGCTGCGCTGCCTGCGGCCTCTGCCTCGGCCGCAGTCTCGGCAAAGACCGACACGGTCTCGCCCGACGTCGTGTCCACACCGTTTTCAGCCAACTGTTCGGCCGACAGTTCTGCTGGCAACTCGTCCCACAGCAATTGTTCATCGGGCGAGTAGGCCTTGATGCGCGGCATCGTGCGCCAGTTGTCAATTGAGCCGGTTGGGCACGGCGGCACGCAGTGCATGCACAGGTTGCATTTTTCAGCGTCGACGACGTAGTTGCGCGAGTCATGCGTGATCGCACCGACCGGGCAGATCGCTTCGCAGGTGTTGCACCGGATGCAGATCTCGGGGTCGATCAGGTGCTGTTGGATGACGATGGTGGTGCTCATGTCCATGGTGTTGTCTCTTGAATTTTTAACGTCTTAAGCGCATCAGGGGGCGCGAGGCCCCCTGATTATTTCAGCACTGAAGCGAATCAGTTGAATCGCACGTAATCGAAGTCGACTGGCTGGCGGTTAATACCCATGACTGGCGGCGAGATCCAGTTGGCGAACTTGCCTGGCTCGACCACGCGTCCCATCAAGCTGGCGACGTAAGCGCGGTCTTGCAGGGATGGCAACCACTCACCGACTTGGGCTTTCCATTCTGGCAGGCTCAGCACACGGCCTTCTGGCGAGACCTTGACGCCAGACAGCGCGCCGATGTTACGGTTGAAAGCCTTGTGCGGCACTTTCATGCGGGTTGGAATGCCGGCTTTTTCGAGCACCTTGTTCCAGCGCTCGACGCCAGCCACTGAATCTTTGATGTAGTCGTCGCGCAGCACTTCGTTGAGTGCGTTAAGCATCGGCACTTCTTTTTCCATCAACTGGCCGTCACGTGCTTCAAGTACTTTGTAGGTTTGGCCTTTGAGGACATGGTCATCGACGCGTTTGCCTTCCTCGTAGCGGCCTTTCAGGCCACTGCTGTAGAAGGTGGCGGCGTTGCTTGACTCGTCAGCGCCGAACAGATCGATGGTCACGCTGAAGTGGAAGTTGATGTAACGCTGGATGGTTGGCAGATCAATCACGCCAGCGGCACGCAGCTTGTTGACGTCGTCGGTCTTCAGCTCGTTCATTTTTTGAGCGGTGCGGGTGATCACGCGGCTGATGCCACTCTCGCCGACAAACATGTGGTGGGCTTCTTCGGTCAGCATGAACTTGGACGTCCGGGCCAGCGGGTCAAAAGCGCTTTCGGCCAAGGCACAGAGCTGAAACTTGCCGTCACGGTCGGTGAAGTACGTGAACATGAAGAAGCTCAGCCAATCCGGTGTCTGCTCGTTGAAGGCACCCAAAATGCGCGGGTTGTTTTCGTCACCGCTGCGGCGCTCCAACAGGCCTTCAGCTTCGTCACGACCGTCACGGCCAAAGTGCTTGTGCAGCAAATACACCATGGCCCACAAATGGCGGCCTTCTTCGACGTTGATCTGGAACAGGTTACGCAAGTCGTACATGCTGGGCGCGGTCAGGCCGAGGTGGCGCTGCTGCTCGACCGACGCTGGCTCGGTGTCGCCTTGCGTGACGATGATGCGGCGCAGGTTGGCGCGGTGTTCGCCGGGCACGTCTTGCCAGGCTTTTTCACCCTTGTGGTCGCCAAAGTGAACTGTGCGGTCGGCTTCGCCTGGGTTCAGAAAAATGCCCCAGCGGTAGTCGCGCATTTTGACGTGGCCAAACTGGGCCCAGCCTTGCGGGTCAACGCTGACGGCGGTGCGCAAATAGACCTCAGAGTCGGTTGTGCCGACCGGACCGACGTCATCCCACCAGTTGATGAAGTTAGGCTGCCACTGCTCCAGCGCGCGCTGCAAGGTGCGGTCTTCGCTGAGGTTGACGTTGTTAGGAATTTTTTCGCTGTAGTTGATACCGGACATGAGAGTCTCCAATAAAAAAGGTCTGCAACGGTGGAATAAGTTCGGTTGCAGCGCGCCACCAGAGTTACGCTGCACAACAGGGATGTTTTAGACGCGGTTCCAGTCAAACTGGGCTTTGTCACCTTTGCCGTAAACCTTCAAAGCACCTTTTTCACCCACTGCGTTGGGGCGCTGGAAGATCCAGTTTTGCCAAGCGGTCAGACGACCAAAAATGCGCGTGAACATGTTTTCGGGGCCGTTGAAACGCAGGTTGGCTTCGAGGCCGGTCAAGGCATCAGGCGACATCGAGACGCGCTCTTCAATCGCAATGCGGACTTCGTCAGTCCAATCAATATCGTCCGGATTCGACGTCACCAAACCGACCGCAAAAGCGGCGTCAGCGTCGAGCGGCTGGCCAGCTTTGGCACGCACCGCGTCTAGCGCCGGCTGCTCGTCATAAAAGCGGCGGCCGAGTCGGCTCTGTTCAGTGACCATCGGGAACAAACCAAAGTTGCTGTCGCCGACTGTGATGGTTGGTGCCTTGACCTCGTCGTCCGGCAGGGCCAGCATGTAGCTGCGGTCGCAAGCCAGGGCGAGCTCAAGGAACGAGCCGGCAAAGCATGAGCCCGGCTCGATCAAGGCAAACAGGCTGCGCGACGAGACGTCGAGGCGGCTGAACGTACGGCGCATCAGACCGATGGTTTCGCGCACCAGCCAGTGGTTTTGATGAGCCATCAACACAGCGTCGCTGGCCAGCACGGCAGCGGCATCGCCTTCGGTCTTGATCAGCCAGACACCGATGTCCAGCTCGTTGGTGCGCATCTGCAAAATCGCGTCTTCCAATTCGCGGGCCATGGCCAACGGGAACCAGTCGGCACCAGCTTTTTCGATGGCAGCGATGTCAGTCGGTTGTGCACCCGTCGGGCTTTTCACAGTGAAGGTGGCGGTGCGTTTGGTCCGCTCAATCTCAACGCTGACATATTGATAACGCAGCGCGTCAGCTTCAACCGTGCGCTTAAGCGGTGTCATTGCCACGCCCTTGCCATCGGCCGGACGATCGCTTTGGGCGGCCAACTCCAGCGCGCGCTCTTGCACTTTTTGCGCGAACACGGCGGTCTTGGCAATGGCGTCCACCAAGCGCCAG
>JBEDKR010000004.1:0-17617 GCA_041172005.1 Pseudomonadota bacterium | reverse complement strand
GGCTTCTGGCGCGGCCAACGTTGGCCAAGCCGGCGCGAATCACACCCAAATAGTCGACGCCGCCATGCTGAAAAAAGCGGGCGTCTTCAATCGCCAGTACCGCGTCTTTCATCACTTGCGGAATGTCTTTTATGGGCGTCAGGCTGCGTCGCTCTTCACCGAACTCGCCAATCAGCACACCGTCTGCGGAGAAGACGCGCATGGGCAGTTTGGGTCGGTAGTTCGACAGGTCAGAAATGTCCGGCAAATTCGGATAAGCCACGGACAGAGCGACCGCGATCACCAGCAGCAAGCTGATCCCGCCAGCAACGGCCAATCCGCTCGCCCAAAGAAACAGACGGACGGCGACATGGCGTTTGCTGTCTGGCGAGTTGGCAGAATTTTTGGCGATGGGATTTTTTGGGAGCATGCGTTCGATCTTAGGACAGCCGAACATTATAAAAAACGCTGAGCCGTTCTGGGTGTCCGGGTTGTCAGTAGTCGTTCCTGGTCAGGCTGATGTGTAAAAAATGTAATAGAAATGGATTTCAGGTAGTAAGTATGGCGATACTTGCCGATATGAAAACCACTTTGGTACTCTTTTGAGGCGCATTTTTAAGTCCAACCTCAAGCCTTTGATTGGCCTGGATGTCGGCACTTCCAGCCTGAAATGGATTGAATTGGCGCAGGACGACAAGGCTGGCTTTGTTTTGGAGCGCTGCGTGATGGAGCCGTTGCCGGCCGGCTGGCTGTTAGCGGGAGACATCGCGCAATTTGACGAGGTCGTCGGAGCGCTTCGGCGTCTTGTTCAAGCCAGTGGCAGTCGTACCCGGCAGGTGGCAATGGCCATGCCTGACTCCGCGGTGAGCGTTAGCAAAATCCGTCTGCCTTGCGATTTGGGTGAGACTGAACTGCAGCGTCAAGTTGCGGCGGAGGTTGAACGCATGAGCGGCAAGTCGTGGGCTGATATGAGCGTCGATTACAAGGTGCGGGATCGCGTCGACAAACCAAGGCTTGGCGCTGAAGTCGAGGTCTGGATTGCAGCTGCTGTCAAAGAGAAAGTGCAAGACCGTTTGGGGCTTGCAGAGGCGGCAGGCCTTGAGGCGGTGATTTTGGATGTGGAGGCTGAGGCTTCGATGCTGGCCGCCCGCCGTTTGATCATGGCCAAGCCTTCAGCTGCTGCTGACCCAGTGATGGCGCTGATCCAAGTCGGCACGGGTGGCTACAGTCTGCATGTGACGTATCAGGGGGATATCGTTCACAGGGTTTTCAAACAACTGAACAGCACTGAAGAGCATCAATGCCAAGAGGCATTGCCGGGGGTCTATGCGCGCGCCGTTGTGCAGCCCTTCGTGCAGCTACTGGCCGATAGTTTGGCCAGTGAGCTCGACGGATTTTCATCTGCTTCAGCGCACCGAAAGATAGACACCATCCTGTTAGCGGGCGGTCGGTCATGGCTGCCAGTTTTGCAAAAAGCGCTTAAGCAGCGAACATTTTCTGACTGCCTGCTGGCCGACGCATTCCGCGGCATGCATGTTCATGAATCCATCCCAACTGACGCTTTAGATCCAACTGGACGCTCCAGCATGCTGACAGCTTGTGGTCTGGCTTTGCGACGGTTTCACGGCTCATGTTGATTAATCTATTGCCGCACCGACAGTGGGCATTGGCGCGCCAGCGCAAAGCATTTGCAACTTCAATGGGGTTTGCGGCGTTGCTGGGTGTGCTGATTGCTGTTGGCATCTCTGCTTGGCAGACGCATCGGCTGGCGGCACAGAGGGCGGCTAACAGCAGCCTTCAACAAGCCATTGCCGCGCTTGACGGTCAGATCAAGCGAAAGCTTCAGTTTAAAGTGGCTACAGATCAGTTGAGGATGCGCGAAACAACACTGCAAGACCTGCAGGATGAAAGTCGGTTGGCGGCGATTTTGTTGCGTGAATTAGCGGAGCACTTGCCCGACGGCCTGTATGTGACCGCCTTGAAGCAGGACGGTGACAAAGTACACATCAATGGCGTTGCCCGATCGGGTGAAGAGGTGTTCGAGCTGTTGCGTCAGATGGTCAGTGACGGTCAATGGCTGGCGCGGCCTGAGTTGATCGAGGTGGCCGCCCCAACGGCGTCTGTGCTGCAGGGTGAGCCTGTTGGAACACCCTTTTCCGTGCGGGTCTGGTTGAAGCGTCCCGAACTGCCTTTTGATGGCGAGGCTCAGCGCCATTCCTCGGCACCTGACTGATTCATTCAACAAGACGACATGCTCAAATCCTTGCAAAATTTGTGGCGGAATTTGCAGAGCATAGATCGCGATGCGCCCATGGCGTGGCCCTGCGGGTTGCGCCAATTGCCCCACACCATGGTTTGCGTGGCCGTTGTTGGCTTGCTTTGGATGCTGCTGTTGTCCGCAGATCATCAGGCCCTGCAAACCGCCGAGGCGACGCACGACAGGCTTCGGATTGAGTTCAGCGCCAAGCTGCTGCAGACTGCGCCATTGCCGCAGCTGCAGAGCCAGCAATCTTTGCAGCTAAAGCGACTGGCCTTGCTTGAAAAGCAATTGCCGGGTTCGCTCGAGATGGACATGTTGTTGTCTGACATGAGCCGGGCTGGCCGAGACCGCAAGTTGCAGATCCAACTGTTGCGGCCAGCAGAGTTGAAGCCTCAGCCCTTGTATGCCCAGCAGCGCATTGCCGTGCGTGTGGTTGGTCGTTACCAAGACTTGGCGGATTTCGCTGCCGACCTCGCCGGGTTGGCTTGGTTGGTCTCGATCCAAAGTTTCACACTGCAACCAGCGCCGGACGGGGCCTTGGTGATGGACGCTGTGGTCCGCACCTTGCGTCCACTGAACTTGCCATCTAGCCAGGCAGCAACCAGGGGTACACCTTGAAAATAGCTTATTGGTCGGGCGCCTTGGTCATGCGGATGGTCCGCGCTGCGTGCTTGGCGCTGTTGATTTTGGTGGTGTTGACCGCTTGCGCTGAGACAGACTCTGCAGACCCAAAGGGTCTGCAGGTTTGGATGCAAAACGAACGGGACAAGCATGCACCACAGGAGCCGCATACCCCTGCGGTTGATCGTGTTCAAGTGCAAAAAGCGCATCAGACACCATACGACAAGCACCGCCAAGGTGTAGAACCGTTCAGCGCGCAACGGCTGCTACTGACTGTTCCGGCTGACACTGTCCAGCCTGTGACGACCCAACTGCTGCCGGTCGCACCCGGTCAATCCAGGCCGCTGCTGGAGACTTTGCCGTTGTCGGGTGTGCGACTGGTTGGCAGTGTCCAGCGTGGCGGTGAAACCTTGGCCATGTTGCGCGTGCAGGGCTGGATCTATTCGGTTCGGGTCGGGGACAAGATCGGTCAAGACCAAGGGCGCGTCAGCGCCATCACGATCTCAAGCCTGTTCGTGCGCGAGGTCGCGCTCACCGCATTGGGACAACCGTCTGAACGCGTCATCAGCTTGGCGCTGTTGCAAGAACCATGATGAACACGCCCTACAGAGCGACAACGTTAGGGAGTTGGCTCGCGCTGACATGCGTCGTTTTGGGATTGCCGGCAGCTCCCACAGCGTGGTCAATGTCGCCCTTGCCCGTTGCTGAGGAGGCAGTCAGGGCCGATGCAAACTTGATCACCATGAATTTTCAGAACATCGAAATCCACGCGCTGCTGCGGATCATGGCTGACTTCACGGGTCTCAACATTCTGGTTTCTGACCGAGTCATGGGTGCGGTTTCCTTGCGCCTGAAAGAAGTGCCTTGGCAGCAGGCGCTGGACACTATTTTGGCGTCACGCGGATTGGGCATGCTGCAAGTCGGCAACATTCTGCACATCGCGCCTAGGGCTGAACTGGCAGAGCGCAAAACGGCAGAACTCTTGGCTCAACAAGCGCTGCAGGTGCTGGAGCCCACCCGCACGCAGGAGTTCCGGTTGAACTTCGCTAAGGCGGCAGAGGTGTCGCGCAGCTTGATGGGCAGCCTCGTTGGCGCAGGTGGGATGGGGTCTGGCGTGAGCGCGGGTGCGACGCGCATCTTGTCACCGCGCGGCAGCGTGATGTCCGATGTGCGTACCAATCAGATTTTCGTGACCGACATTCCGCTCAAGTTGGCGCAGGTCCAGAGCTTGATCCGTCAGCTGGACATTCCGGTGCGACAGGTCTTGATTGAGGCGCGGATTGTCGAGGCCAGTGATGCTTTTGGCCGGTCTATCGGGGTCCGTCTGGGCGGCCGCCCGATCACGCTGAACGGCGGGCGTAATACACAGTTTGGCGCCAGTTATATTTCGCCGGATATCTCGTCGGGCACAGCGCCCGCATTGGGTGTCAACTACGGGGCGACCGGCGGTGATTTTGTCAACTTACCCGCAGCGCCTCAAAATGGCATCGTTGGCGCGACCTTTGCAGTTTCGCTGTTCAATTCATCGCTGACGCGCTTGCTGAATCTGGAAATATCGGCGATGGAGGCGGACGGCAAAGGCAAGATTATTTCGAGCCCTCGCATTGTCACGACAGATCAGGTGAAAGCCATGATCGAGCAGGGCACCGAGCTGCCTTACCAAACCGGCGGTACGGCCACGACCGCGCCCTCGATCGAGTGGCGCAAAGCCAGTTTGAAGCTGGAGGTCACGCCGCAGATCACGCCTGAAGGCAATATTATTTTGACGCTCGACGTCAACAAAGACAGCGTGGGCCGCGTCACGGTCAACGGTTTTGCCATTGATACCAAGCGGATTCAAACCCAAGTGCTGGTCGAAAACGGCGGCACGGTCGCCATTGGCGGAATTTTTGAGCAGACCGAACGCAACGACGACACCAAAGTGCCGCTGTTGGGCGATTTGCCCATCGTTGGGGCGTTGTTTAGAAGCCGCATCCGCAGCACCAGCAAGTCGGAAATGCTGGTCTTCATCACGCCTCAACTGCTGCCCGAGGGCTTGCCCACCCCGGTGCAAGCGCTGGGCACCGAAGGTTGGCCGGGCTTTCTGACTTCGCCTTGAGGGTGTTCCTAAAACCACGGCTGTCCACGGTTATGCTCTCCATCTTTCGGTTGTTGTGTGAGTGCGGTCTTGCGGCACCTTCGACCATCCATCCAAAATTCAGACAATTTTTCTTTCAATTGAACACGATTCCGCAACGAATTGCCTGCGTCGGCTTACCCGGCTCCGGGAAAACCACGGTCGGCCGGCAGTTGGCTAGGCGCATGGGTTGCCGTTTCATTGACTCGGACCATGTCATGGAGCATCGCATCGGCGGTTCCATTCGTGAGTTTTTCGAGCGTGAGGGGGAGCCGGCTTTTCGCGATCTCGAAGAAACGGTGATCGATGAGTTGACGCAGGGCGACAGCTGCGTGTTGTCGACCGGCGGCGGTGCTGTGTTGCGCCCAGCCAATCGCCAGCATCTGCATGCGCGCACGACCACCGTCTATCTGCACTCGGCACCTGAAGAAGTTTTTAGGCGCTTGCGTCACGATCAGAATCGGCCCTTGCTGCAGGTAGCCGATCCGCTGGCGCGACTCAAAGAGTTGTATCTGGCGCGCGACCCGCTGTACCGCGAGACTGCGCACCATGTCATCGAAACCGGCCGGCCTTCGGTGGCCAGTCTGGTCAGCACCATCATGGCTGAGCTCAAGCTGGACGCTTGGGAGTCGCCGCGGTCCTGACCCGCTGACTCAAAGTCCAGGTACGGTGTGGCCGATACACTTGGCTCCATGCAAATCGCCCCACTTTCTAAGTCAGATGTCCCCGTCACGCAGCAGGTGCGAATTGAGCTCGCTGAGCGCTCCTACGAAATTCTCATTGGCAGCCAACTATTAGGCCGTCCCGAAACGTATGCCGGACTGCCGCCAGCCAGCACTGCGCTGATCGTTTCGAACACCACGGTGGCGCCACTTTATGCGGCGCAATTGCGTGTCGCGTTGCAGACGCATTACGGCAAAGTCTTGTTGGTCAACTTGCCCGACGGCGAGGTCTACAAAGACTGGCCGACGCTGCAACTCATTTTTGACGCCTTGTTGGAAAACAGCTGCGATCGCAAAACGGTTTTGTTTGCACTGGGTGGCGGCGTGGTTGGCGACATGACCGGTTTTGCGGCGGCCAGCTACATGCGCGGCGTGCCTTTCGTGCAAATCCCAACGACCTTGCTGGCGCAGGTGGACTCCTCGGTGGGCGGTAAAACGGCCATCAACCATCCGCTGGGCAAGAACATGATCGGTGCTTTTTACCAGCCGCAACGCGTCATTTGCGACCTCGACGTGTTGGCCTCTTTACCGCCGCGTGAACTCAGCGCGGGGCTGGCTGAGATCATCAAATACGGCCCGATCGCCGACATGGATTTTCTCGATTGGATCGAAGCCCACATCGATGATTTGCGCTCTGGCAACAGCACCGCGCTGGCCCACGCGGTCAAGCGCAGCTGCGAAATCAAGGCCTTTGTGGTCGGCCAAGACGAACGCGAGGCTGGCCTGCGGGCGATCTTGAATTTCGGTCACACCTTCGGCCACGCCATCGAGTCGGGCATGGGTTATGGCGCTTGGCTGCACGGCGAAGGCGTCGGTTGCGGCATGGTCATGGCGGCAGAATTGTCGCAACGGCTTGGTCTGATTGATGCCGCTTTGGTGGCGCGGCTGCGCCGCTTGGTCGAGCGCGCGGGCTTGCCGACGGTCGGCCCGACGCTCGATGCCGCCGACAACGCCGGTCGCTACATGGCGCTGATGCAGGTCGATAAAAAAGCCGAAGCTGGCGAGATTAAATTCGTCGTCATCGACGGCCCTGGCCGCGCCGCCGTGCGAGGCGCACCCGAGGCGCTGGTACGCGGGGTCATCGACGTGTGCTGCGTGCCGGTCTGAGCTGTCTTTTGCACGCATGACGCTCGCTGTTTACGCATCTGATCCATCGAAGACGCGCGGCCGCCGTTTTGCCGAGTCTGTCGCACCGACGCGAACCGACTTTCAGCGCGACCGCGACCGCATCGTCCACTCTACGGCTTTTCGGCGCTTGGTTTACAAGACGCAGGTTTTTTTGAATCATGAAGGCGATCTTTTTCGCACGCGCCTGACGCATTCGCTGGAAGTCGCGCAGCTGAGCCGCTCGATCGCCCGGCCTTTGGGTTTGAACGAAGATTTGGTGGAAGCTGTGGCGTTGGCGCATGACCTCGGTCACACACCCTTTGGCCACGCCGGGCAAGACGCACTGAATGACTGCATGGCACCGCATGGCGGTTTTGAACACAATTTGCAAAGTCTGCGGGTGGTCGACCAGCTTGAAGAGCGCTACCCGGCTTATGACGGCCTTAACCTGACCTTTGAAACCCGCGAAGGTATCCTAAAACACTGCTCGCATCGCAACGCCGAGCTGATCGAGCAGTCAGAGCCGGGCGGAGTGGGGCGGCGCTTTTTAGACCGCAGCCAGCCCAGCTTGGAAGCGCAGTTGTGCAATCTGGCCGACGCCATCGCCTACAACGCGCATGACATTGACGACGGTGTGCGCTCCGGTTTGATCACCATGGCGCAGCTGCAGTCGGTTGACTTGTTTGAGCGCTACCGCGTCGAGGCGCTGGCCGAGTTTCCCGACTTGGCCGAGCCCGCGCGAGCCCGCCGCTTGCTGTATGAAACCATCCGCCGCATGCTCAGCGCGCAGGTTTACGACGTCATCGCCGCCACTCGGCAGGCCCTCAGCCAAGCCGCACCGGCGAGTGCTGACGAAGCTCGGTTGGCCGGTCCGCTGCTGCGATTCAGCCCCGCCATGCACGCGCAATCGACGGCGTTGAAGCAATTTTTGTTTGCGCAGCTGTATCGCCATCCGCAGGTGATGCAGATGACTGGTCAGGCCCAGATCATGGTCCGTGAGCTGTTTGAAGCCTATTCAGCGCAGCCGTCTGAAATGCCGCCAGAACACGCCGCAAGGCCGGACGCAGCCCGTGCTGTGTCCGACTACATCGCCGGCATGACAGACCGTTTTGCCGGCCGCGAGCACGAGCGGCTGACGGGTCGAAAACTGTTGTAAGTCTGTCTAACGTCCATGGCCCGCCAACCCCGCCTCACCGTCCCCGGTTATCCGCACCATGTGATTCAGCGCGGCAACAACCGGCAGCTGATCGTGCTGGACGACGCAGACCGGTTGCGTCTGTTGGCGTTGTTGGCGGAGCACGTGCCTCGCTTCAAAGTCGCGCTGCACGCTTATGTGCTGATGGACAACCACTTTCACCTGCTGGCCACACCTGAAACCCAGGACGGCTTGCCGCAGCTGATGCAAGCGGTGGGCCGCAGCTATGTGCGGTATTTCAATAACCGGCATGGCCGCAGCGGTACCTTGTGGGAAGGCCGCTACAAATCGACCGTGATCGAAACCGAGCGTTATTTACTCGCCTGCATGGTCTACATCGACCTCAATCCGGTGCGCGCCGGCATGGTCGCCGAGCCAGCGCAATACCCGTGGTCCAGCCACAGGCACTGTATTGGACAAAGCGTGGACAAGCTGCTGACGCCGCATGCACTGCTTTGGGACCTTGGAAACACACCGTTTTCACGCGAAGCGGCCTACCATGAATTGGTGCAAGCAGGCGTTTCGCCTCAGCAGCAAGAAGCTCTGACGCACACCGCCTTGACGGGCTGGGCGCTTGGCACTGAGCCATTTCTGAAGGCTTTACAAGAGGGAACGACGCGGCGCATTGCACCCGGACAACGCGGCCGCCCCAGACTTCCTGACAGTCCTGAGTGATAAACGTTGTGATTACTTTTAATCTGTCCCTATTTTAAATTTTTCATCGGCTTGGTGGAAATAAATGGGATCTGACCCCATTTATTTTGTTTGGCATTATTGTTGCTGTGCACTATGCTCGCTTCTCGGAATTTTATTGACTGTTTTGGATGGGGATTGCCATGACCACGGCTGCTGAAATCAAGGATTTTGAACAACACGGTTTGTACTCAGGCCACAACGAGCATGACGCTTGCGGTGTCGGCTTTGTGGCGCACATCAAGGGCCATAAGAGTCATGCCATCGTGCAGCAGGGTCTGAAGATCCTCGAAAACCTCGACCATCGGGGCGCTGTTGGCGCTGACAAATTGATGGGCGATGGCGCAGGCATTTTGATTCAGCTTCCAGACGCGCTGTACCGCGAAGAAATGGCACAGCAGGGAATTGAGTTGCCGCCGCCTGGCGAGTACGGGGTTGGCATGGTGTTTTTGCCCAAAGAACATGCGTCTCGTCTGGCTTGCGAACAAGCCATGGAGCGCGCCGTTCGCCTTGAAGGCCAAGTGTTCTTGGGCTGGCGCGACGTGCCGGTCAACCGGGACATGCCGATGTCGCCGACCGTGCGCGAAAAAGAGCCCATCCTGAAGCAGATTTTCATTGGGCGCGGCAACGATGTGATCGTGCAAGACGCGCTCGAGCGCAAGCTGTACGTCATCCGCAAAACCGCCAGCAGAGCGATTCAGAGCCTCAAGCTGACGCACAGCAAAGAATATTACGTGCCGAGCATGTCCAGCCGCACGGTGGTCTACAAAGGCTTGCTGCTGGCCGATCAAGTTGGGGTTTACTTCAAAGACCTGAGCGATGTGCGATGCGTGTCAGCATTAGGCTTGGTGCACCAGCGTTTCTCGACCAACACCTTTCCGGAGTGGCCGCTGGCACACCCCTACCGCTACGTTGCGCACAACGGCGAGATCAACACAGTCAAGGGCAACTACAACTGGATGAAGGCCCGCGAAGGCGTGATGTCGTCGCCTGTGCTTGGTGTCGATTTGCAAAAGCTCTATCCGATCAGCTTTGCCGACCAGTCCGATACGCCACCTTCGACAACTGCCTCGAGCTGTTGACGATGGCCGGCTACCCGATCAGCCAAGCCGTGATGATGATGATCCCCGAGCCGTGGGAACAACATGCCACCATGGACGAGCGCCGCAAAGCGTTCTATGAATACCACGCCGCCATGATGGAGCCGTGGGACGGCCCAGCGTCGATCGTCTTCACCGACGGCCGTCAAATTGGCGCGACCCTCGACCGGAACGGCCTGCGCCCATCGCGCTACTGCGTCACTGATGATGACTTGGTCATCATGGCTTCAGAGTCAGGCGTGTTGCCGGTGCCTGAGCACAAAATCATCCGCAAATGGCGTCTGCAGCCCGGCAAGATGTTCCTGATCGACTTAGAGCAAGGCCGGATGGTCGACGACGAAGAGATCAAGGCCACGCTGTCGCACAGCAAGCCTTACAAACAGTGGATTGAGAACCTGCGCATCAAACTCGCTGACGTGACCGCTGCGGCTGCAGGCAATGCGCTGAGCACGGCGGTGGCTGAATCCGGCGTTTCCCTCTTAGACAAGCAGCAAGCGTTTGGCTACACGCAAGAAGACATCAAATTCCTGATGTCACCGATGGCCATCAATGGCGAGGAAGCCACCGGCTCCATGGGCAACGACAGCCCCTTGGCCGTGCTGTCCAACAAAGACAAGCCGCTGTACAACTACTTCAAGCAGTTGTTTGCCCAGGTGACGAACCCACCGATCGATCCGATCCGCGAAGCCATCGTCATGTCGTTGGTGTCCTTTGTCGGCCCTAAGCCGAACTTGCTGGACATCAACCAAGTGAACCCGCCGATGCGCTTAGAGGTCAGTCAGCCGGTGCTCAACAACGCTGACATGCAAAAACTGCGTGACATCGAAGCCCACACGCAAGGCAAATTCAAAAGCTACACGCTGGACATCACGTACCCATTGGATTGGGGCCATGAGGGTGTTGAGGCCAAGCTGGCCTCGATGTGCGCTGAAGCGGTGGATGCCATCAAGAGTGGCAAAAACATTCTGATCGTCAGTGACCGCGCCGTCAGCCCGACGCAGGTCGCCATTCCGGCCGCGCTGGCCTTGTCGGCGGTGCACCAGCACTTGGTCAGAGAAGGCCTGCGCACGACTGCCGGCTTGGTGGTTGAAACCGGTTCTGCCCGTGAAATTCATCACTTCGCTGTGTTGGCAGGTTACGGCGCTGAAGCCGTCCACCCTTACCTCGCAATTGAAACACTGGCCGAAATGGCCGCTGGTTTGCCGGGCGAGCTCACAGCAGACAAAGCCGTCTACAACTACACCAAAGCGATTGGCAAGGGCTTGTCGAAAATCATGTCCAAGATGGGCGTGTCAACCTATATGAGCTACTGCGGTGCGCAGCTGTTTGAAGCCATCGGCTTGAACCGCGTCACCATCGACAAGTACTTCACAGGCACGGCCAGCCAAGTCGAAGGCATGGGCATTTTTGAAATTGCCGAAGAAGCCCTGCGCATGCACCGCGCCGCCTTTGGCGACGACCCCGTGCTGGCCACCATGCTGGAAGCTGGCGGTGAATACGCTTGGCGCGTGCGCGGTGAAAACCACATGTGGACGCCCGACGCGATTGCCAAGCTGCAACACGCCACGCGCGCCAACAACTGGAGCACGTACAAAGAATATGCCCAGCTGATCAACGACCAGAATCGTCGTCACATGACCTTGCGCGGCATGTTTGAGTTCAAGATCGATCCGTCCAAGGCTATCCCGATCGACGAAGTCGAGTCAGCCAAAGAAATTGTCAAGCGCTTTGCCACTGGCGCCATGTCGCTGGGCTCCATCAGCACTGAGGCACATGCCACGTTGGCTGTTGCCATGAACCGCATTGGCGGCAAGAGCAACACGGGCGAGGGCGGTGAAGACCCCAACCGTTATCGCCAAGAACTCAAAGGCATCCCGATCAAGCAGGGCGAGACGCTGAAAAGCGTGATTGGCGACAGCGTCGTCGAAGTCGACATGCCCTTGCAAGACGGAGACTCGCTGCGTTCCAAAATCAAGCAGGTCGCTTCAGGCCGCTTTGGCGTGACGGCTGAATATTTGGTCTCAGCTGACCAGATTCAGATCAAGATGGCGCAGGGCGCCAAGCCCGGCGAGGGCGGCCAGTTGCCCGGCGGCAAGGTCTCAGAGTACATCGGCGCGCTGCGTTATTCAGTGCCGGGTGTGGGTTTGATCTCCCCACCGCCGCACCACGACATTTACTCCATCGAAGACTTGGCGCAGCTGATTCACGATTTGAAAAACGTCAACCCGCGCGCCAGCATCAGCGTCAAGCTGGTCTCCGAAGTCGGCGTCGGCACTATTGCCGCCGGCGTGGCCAAGGCCAAGGCCGACCACGTGGTGATCGCCGGCCATGACGGCGGCACGGGCGCCTCGCCTTGGTCATCCATCAAGCACGCGGGTTCGCCTTGGGAAATCGGTCTGGCCGAAACCCAGCAAACGCTGGTGCTGAACCGCCTGCGCGGTCGCATTCGGGTGCAGGCCGACGGCCAGATGAAGACCGGCCGTGACGTCGTCATTGGCGCGCTGTTGGGCGCTGACGAATTCGGCTTTGCCACCGCACCGCTGGTGGTTGAAGGCTGCATCATGATGCGCAAATGCCACCTCAACACCTGCCCGGTAGGCGTGGCCACGCAAGACCCGGTGTTGCGTAAAAAGTTCAGCGGTAAGCCTGAGCATGTCGTCAACTACTTCTTTTTTGTTGCCGAAGAGGCCCGCCAGTTGATGGCGCAACTCGGTATCCGCAAGTTCGATGATTTGATCGGTCGTGCCGATTTGCTCGACACACAAAAAGGCGTGGAGCATTGGAAGGCCGATGGTCTGGATTTCAGCCGCCTGTTTTACCAGCCGAATGTGCCAGCTGATGTGCCGCGTATGCACGTGGCCGAGCAAGAACACGGGCTTGAAAAAGCCCTCGACATGCGCTTGATTGAAAAGTCAAAAGCAGCGCTCGAAAAAGGCGAAAAAGTTCAGTTCATCGAAGTTGCCCGCAACGTCAACCGCACGGTCGGTGCCATGTTGTCTGGCGAGCTGACGCGGCGTTACCCGCAAGGTTTGCCGGATGACACGCTGCGCATTCAGCTCGAAGGCACGGGCGGTCAATCTTTTGGCGCGTTTCTGGCCAAAGGCATCACCATGTACCTGATTGGTGACGCCAACGACTACACCGGCAAGGGCTTGTCGGGCGGCCGTATCGTGGTTCGTCCGAGCATTGATTTCCGCGGTGACGCCGTGAAGAACACCATCGTTGGCAACACCGTTTTGTACGGTGCGACCACAGGCGAAGCCTTCTTCAGCGGTGTGGCCGGTGAGCGTTTTGCGGTGCGTTTGTCGGGCGCGACCGCAGTCGTCGAAGGCACTGGCGACCACGGCTGCGAATACATGACAGGCGGCACGGTGGCTGTGCTGGGCAAGACCGGCCGAAACTTCGCCGCCGGCATGAGCGGCGGTGTGGCTTATGTGTACGACGAAGATGGCCAGTTCGCCACGCGTTGCAACACCAGCATGGTGTCGATGGACAAGGTCGTCAGCTCGGCCGACCAGCACCTGCATGACACCTCAGGCTGGCACGGCAATGAGACCGACGAGGATCAACTGAAGCGTCTGTTGCAGGACCACAACCGCTGGACTGGCAGCAAGCGCGCTCGTGAGTTGCTCGACAACTGGAGCGAAGCGCGTCTGAAATTCGTCAAGGTCTTCCCGAATGAGTACAAGCGTGCGCTGATCGAGCGCAAGGAGCGGCAGCTGCAAGCCCTCACCGAAACCACGCGCGCTCAAGTGGCGACCAACGTTGCATAAATCTGAATCGACAGGACATTCATCATGGGAAAAATCACTGGCTTCATGGAATTCGAGCGGCTTGAAGAGGGCTACAAGCCTGTCGCCGAGCGTTTGAAGAACTACAAAGAAATCGTCATTGGTCTGGATGACAAGCAAGCCGTGCAGCAGGCGGCGCGTTGCATGGACTGCGGCACACCGTTTTGCAACAACGGCTGCCCGGTCAACAACATCATTCCCGACTTCAATGACATGGTGTTTCGCAACGACTGGAAAAACGCCATCCAGACACTGCACAGCACCAACAACTTTCCTGAGTTCACTGGCCGCATTTGCCCGGCGCCTTGCGAGGCAGCTTGCACGCTCAACGTGAATGACGAGGCGGTCGGCATCAAGTCGATTGAGCACGCCATCATTGACCGCGCTTGGGCTGAAGGCTGGGTCACGCCGCAGCTACCGAAGCACAAGACAGGTAAAAAAGTCGCCGTCGTGGGCTCTGGTCCTGCCGGTCTGGCGGCGGCGCAGCAGCTCGCGCGTGTCGGTCATGACGTGACGTTGTTCGAAAAGAACGACCGCGTCGGCGGCTTGTTGCGCTACGGTATTCCAGACTTCAAGATGGAAAAAATCCACATTGACCGCCGCGTCGAACAGATGAAGGCCGAAGGCGTGACTTTCCGTTGTGGCGTGCTGATCGGTGATTTGCCGAAAGACAGCAAGGTCACCAACTGGGCGACAGAAACCATCACACCGGCACAGCTGCAAAAAGACTTTGATGCCGTGGTCTTGACGGGCGGCGCCGAGCAGTCACGTGACTTGCCGGTGCCCGGCCGTGAGCTGTCCGGCATCCATTTCGCGATGGAATTTTTGCCACAGCAAAACAAAGTCAATGCGGGCGACAAACTGAAAGACCAGCTGCGCGCTGCCGGCAAACACGTCATCGTGATCGGTGGCGGCGACACCGGCTCCGATTGCGTTGGCACCAGCAACCGCCATGGCGCGGTCAGCGTCACGCAGTTCGAATTGATGCCTGAGCCACCGGCTGAAGAAAACCGGCCGATGACTTGGCCATACTGGCCGATCAAGCTGCGCACCAGCACCAGCCATGAAGAAGGCTGCGAGCGCGAGTTCGCCATTTCGACCAAAGAATTCATCGGCGAAAAGGGCAAAGTCGCCGGTCTCAAAACCGTTCGGGTGGAGTGGAAAGACGGCAAGATGCAGGAAGTCGCTGGCTCGGAGCAACTGCTCAAGGCTGACTTGGTGCTGCTGGCCATGGGCTTTGTGGCGCCGGTCAGCACTGTGCTCAAGGCCTTCGGTGTCGAGGCCGACAACCGCGGTAACGCCAAGGCCAGCACCGAATTCATCGGCGGTTACGCCACCAACGTGCCTAAAGTCTTTGCCGCCGGTGACATTCGCCGCGGCCAGAGCTTGGTGGTGTGGGCGATTCGCGAAGGTCGGCAAGCCGCCCGCGCCGTTGACGAATTCTTGATGGGCAGCAGCGACTTGCCACGCTAAATCGTTGTTAAAACGCTGTTGATTGCCCGGTCTTCAACCGGACGCTGGGCGTCAAATACGATAAAAGCCTTATCATCAGGGCTTACCCTCACTCAAGCCGGCGCTCTGCCGGCTTTCTATCTTTCATGGCCGAACAGTCGTCTTCACTCGTCGAATTCAAGCAAGTCACCTTCGCCTACCCAGGCGCCAAGGGCGACCGCGTCATTTTGAAAGACATCAGCCTGAGCGTGCCACGCGGCAAGGTCACGGCCTTGATGGGTGCCTCCGGCGGCGGCAAGACCACTGTCTTGCGTTTGATCGGTGGGCAGCAAAAAGCCACGTCGGGCCATGTGTTGTTTGATGAGCAGAATGTCGGCGGCTTGAGCCAGGCTGATCTGTATGCGGCTCGGCGCCGGATGGGCATGCTGTTCCAGTTTGGCGCGCTGTTCACCGACCTGAGTGTGTTTGACAACGTCGCTTTCCCCTTGCGCGAGCACACCCAACTGGGCCCTGAATTGATCCGTGACATCGTACTCATGAAGCTCGACGCGGTGGGTTTGCGCGGTGCGCGCGATTTGATGCCCTCTGAAATTTCAGGCGGTATGGCACGGCGTGTAGCGCTGGCGCGGGCCATCGTGCTGGACCCGGAACTCATCATGTACGACGAGCCGTTTGCGGGGTTGGACCCAATCTCTTTGGGTACGGCGGCGCAGTTGATTCGTCAGTTGAATGACACGCTCGGCATCACCAGCATCGTGGTCTCGCATGACCTAGAAGAGACCTTCCGCATCGCCGACAAGGTCATTATTTTGGCCAACGGCGGTATCGCGGCTGAAGGCACGCCGGATGAAGTCAGAAACTCCAAAGACCCGCTGGTGCACCAATTTGTCAATGCCTTGAGCGAAGGGCCTGTTGAGTTTCATTACCCCGGGCCAGACGCCGAAGCCGACTACGGCTTGCTAAGCCGCGGCGGAAAAAGCCCTGAGCTCAAAGCGCAACAGCCTACGAAAGGTGGTCGCTCATGAAATGGCAGCCCATGGATTCAGTGGCCGACCTCGGTCAGGCAACGCGCAGCCAGCTGGGCCAGCTCGGTCAGGCGGCTCGGCTGTTCGCTCGTCTTGTCGCGCTGTCCGGCCCGACGCTCCGGCGTTTTGGACTGGTCCGCGATCAGATTTTCTTTTTAGGCAATTACTCGCTGGCCATCATTGCGGTGTCGGGTCTTTTTGTCGGTTTTGTCTTGAGCTTGCAAGGCTATTACACGCTGCAGCGTTACGGCTCGGCCGAAGCCCTCGGGCTGTTGGTTGCGCTCAGTCTGGTGCGTGAGCTCGGCCCGGTGGTGACGGCATTGCTCTTCGCTGGCCGCGCTGGTACGGCGTTGACAGCTGAGATTGGCCTGATGAAAGCCGGTGAGCAGCTCTCTGCCATGGAAATGATGGCGGTCGACCCAATCCGGCGTATTTTGGCGCCGCGTTTTTGGGGCGGCATGATCGCCATGCCGCTGCTGGCGGCGGTCTTCAGTGCCATCGGCATCTTGGGCGGCTGGATGGTCGGCGTGTTGATGATCGGCATTGACGCCGGTTCTTTTTGGAGCCAGATGCAGGGCGGCGTGGATGTCTGGAGCGACGTCGGAAACGGCGTTATCAAGAGCTTTGTCTTTGGTGTGACGGTCACTTTTGTGGCCTTGTACCAAGGGTTTGAGTCACAGCCAACGCCTGAAGGCGTGTCGCGTGCGACCACGCGCACTGTGGTGGTCGCCTCCTTGGCCGTGCTGGGGCTGGACTTCTTGCTGACCGCATGGATGTTCAGCTTGTAATACAAAAAGAAGTGCGGTCCTTTGTGCACTGCCATGCGTGAGCCGGCGTCGCATGAGAAAATAACACGGTTACCTTTTTGATACGGGATTCTTGAGCTCTCTGAGCTATCCCGGTTGATGTTTTTGAAAGCAAGTCATGTCACGTTCCAGAACCGATGTTTGGGTCGGCCTTTTTGTGTTGATCGGTGGAGTTGCCCTGCTATTTTTGGCCTTGAAGGCTGCCAACCTGACGAGTTTTCAGTGGGTGGACACGTCTTACCCGGTGGTCGCCAGATTCGACAATATCGGTGGCTTGAAGCCACGCGCTGCAGTCAAAAGCGCAGGTGTGGTGGTTGGGCGCGTCGAGAGCATCAATTTCGATGACAAACGTTACCAAGCCAGTGTGCATCTGGCATTGGAAAGCCGCTATGTTTTCCCCAAAGACAGTTCATTGAAAATTCTCACCAGCGGTTTGCTAGGCGAGCAGTACATCGGCATTGAGCCCGGTGCAGAAGAAAAGCTGTTGGCGGCCGGTGACGTGATCAACCAGACTCAGTCTGCCGTGGTCTTGGAAACCCTCATCAGTCAGTTTTTGTACAGAAGTGCAGCTGACAGCGGATCGTCCACACCAGTAGAACCAGCTGCAAGCACTGGAGCTATCAAATGAATATCCTGAATTTTTCTAAGCTGAATACTCGGACCTTTGGGATGGGCGTCGTGGCGCTGGTGCTGGCCGTTCTCCAAGGTTGTGCCATGTCGCCGAACGCCAATCCACGCGACCCTTGGGAG
>JBEDKR010000003.1:0-18590 GCA_041172005.1 Pseudomonadota bacterium | reverse complement strand
CTCAAGTTCAAGGGCCCGAGGTAGCCCGGCTTGCAGCCGAAATGGTCTTCGATCTCAGTCAAGGTGGCGAAGCGGAAATTCGCCAAGCCTTCGATCTTGCCGACCTTGACTTCATTCATGTCGTGGTCGCCGCGCAGCAGCAACAGCCAGACGCGGGTCATGATGATCTCGCCGGCCGGGCCGAGGTCGTCGGTGGCCAAGACCAGTGATTTGACGGTGCTTTCTAGCGGCACACCGAGCAAAGTCGCGACGTCTGCGCAGGTGCTTTTGTCCGGTGTCGAGGTGCGCGTGAGGGGCTGGGACGCTGTCTTGCGCGGGCCAGCAGGGGCCAGTGACTCGGCTTTTTCCATGTTGGCCGCGTACTCACTGCTGGGGCAGTAAACAATGGCGTCTTCGCCGGTGGCAGCGATGACCTGAAACTCTTCACTCAGGTCGCCACCGATGGCACCGCTGTCGGCCGCGACGGCACGGTAGCGCAGACCGAAGCGGTCAAAAATTTGGCGGTAAGCCTGCGCCATGTTTTGGTAACTGAGCTTGGCTGCAGTTGGGTCACGGTCAAAGCTGTAGGCGTCCTTCATGGTGAATTCGCGCCCACGCATCAGGCCAAAACGCGGACGCCGTTCGTCGCGAAACTTGGTTTGAATTTGGTAGAAATTTTTCGGCAGCTGCTTGTAGCTGCGGATGTCTTGACGAACCACGTCGGTGATGACTTCTTCGCTGGTCGGCTGGATCACGAAGTCGCGGCCATGCCGGTCTTTGATGCGCAGCATTTCGGGGCCCATCTTTTCAAAGCGCCCGGTTTCTTGCCAGAGTTCAGCCGGCTGAATGACGGGCATGGCCATTTCGACGGCACCTGCGCGGTTCATTTCTTCGCGCACGATGGCTTCGACCTTGCGAATCACGCGCAGACCCATGGGCATGTAGTTGTAGATGCCGGCACCCAACTTTTTGATCATGCCGGCGCGCATCATCAGTTGATGACTGACCACTTCGGCGTCGGCAGGCGCTTCCTTGAGTGTCGAGATGAAGAACTGGGATGCTTTCATGGGGGGTATTTTCTGAGGTTGGATCACTGTAGCCTGCAGCAAGCTTGGCGCTAGGCCTTTCGCTGTGCATAATGGACTCAGTTTAAAAATTTTGAGGTTTGATTATGCTCGACCGCGATGGCTTCAGGCCTAACGTCGGGATCATCTTGCTCAACCAGAAAAGTCAGGTATTTTGGGGCAAGCGCATCCGTACCCACTCGTGGCAATTTCCACAAGGCGGCATTGACCGGGGTGAAAATCCCGAGCAAGCCATGCTTCGTGAATTGCATGAAGAAGTGGGGCTGATGCCGCAGCATGTGCAAGTGCTTGCCCGAACCCGGGACTGGTTGCGTTACGAGGTACCTGACCGGTTTATCCGCCGTGATGCGCGCGGACATTACAAAGGCCAGAAGCAAATCTGGTTCTTACTGCAATTGGTTGGCCACGACTGGGACTTGAACCTGCGTGCCACCGATCACCCTGAATTCGATGCTTGGCGCTGGAACGATTACTGGGTTCCGCTGGACGCCGTGGTCGAATTCAAGCGTGGCGTTTATGAAATGGCGTTGACTGAGTTGTCACGTTACGTGCCGCGTCTTGATTTTCGTGAGGATGCCCGAGTCGATCATCGGAACCGTTATTTGCGTGGTGGTATTCGCCAGCGTGAAGCAGGTCAAGCGCAGGGTCTTGATGGTTTTTCGCATTACACATCGCATGGTGGCACATCGTCGTTTGAATTGCCACCGGGTGCCAGCTTTGACCCGGATCCGCAAACCAACCTCAGTCCTGCAGCTGCCTCTGGCGAGCGTGAGGCTTAACTTCTTCAGCTGTTCAGCGATTCAGAACCAGATTGGTCCGGTGGACCATTTCTGGCTCGCCGGTGTAGCCCAGTAAACGCTCAAATTCAGCCGATGATTTGCGGCAAATGAGGCGCGCTTCGGCGCTCGAGTAATTGGACAAGCCGCGGGCAATCTCCAGCCCGTCTACGTCCCGCACGGCGATCACGTCGCCGCGTGAAAACTCACCCTGAACCGCCGTCATGCCGATGGGCAGCAAGCTCTTGTCTTCATCGCGAACCTTGACCACCGCACCCGCATCGATCAGCACGGACCCACGCATTTGCAGGTGATCGGCCATCCATGTCTTGCGCGCATGCTTCTTGGGGGTTTGCGCCACCAACAGCGTGCCGATGGCCTCACCGCGCGTCAGACGCAGCAGGGCATCTGGTTCACGGCCCCAAGCGATCACGGTGGAGGCGCCAGAACCGGCTGCCCGCTTTGCCGCCAAAATCTTGGTCAACATGCCGCCTTTGCCAATGCTGGAACCGGCGCCGCCGGCCATGGCTTCGAGTGCCGGGTCGCCGGCTTGTGCTTCATGCACGAGTGTCGCGTTGGCGTCCTTGCGTGGGTCTGCTGTGAACAGGCCTTTTTGGTCGGTCAAGATGATCAAGACGTCGGCCTCAACCAAGTTGGCGACCAGAGCGCCCAAGGTGTCGTTGTCGCCAAACTTGATCTCGTCGTTGACGACAGTGTCGTTTTCGTTGATGACCGGCACCACGCCTAACTGGAGCAAGGTGAGCAGGGTCGAGCGGGCGTTTAAATAGCGTTCGCGGTCGGCGAGGTCGGCGTGCGTCAGCAGCACCTGGGCGCTGCCGATGCCGTTTTCACGCAGCTTGCTTTCGTAGACTTGCACCAAGCCCATTTGGCCAACAGCGGCAGCAGCCTGCAATTCGTGAATGGCTTTGGGGCGGGTCGTCCAGCCAAGGCGCTTCATGCCTTCGGCAATCGCACCGCTGCTGACCATGATGACTTCGCGGCCGTCTTTCACCAACAGCGCGAGTTGCTTGCACCACAGGCCAATCGCTTCAGCATCAAGGCCCCGACCCTCATCGGTGACTAGGCTGGAGCCGACTTTCACCACAATGCGTTTGGCGTTCAGCAAGACGGGTGACAAAGCGGCTGCAGACATGGTTGGGACTCTTCAGTGATCGGCGGGTGGTTGGTCCAAAGGAAAGCGTGGATCGATTTCTTCTGGCGGTTGTTCGCTCTTTTGCACGGCTTTGACGTGCTGGTAAATGGCCTTGACCAAATGCTCGCAGCCTTCGCGTGTCAAGGCGGAAATTTCGAACACCGGGCCCTTGAACTTGAAGCGCTTGACGAAGTCTTTGACGAGTGCTGCACGCTTGTCTGGCTCGACCATGTCGAGCTTGTTCAAGACCAGCCAGCGTGGCTTGTTGAACAGTTCTTGGTCGTATTTTTTCAACTCACCAACGATGGCTTTGGCTTGTTTGACCGGGTCAACGCTGTCATCAAACGGGGCCATGTCCACAATGTGCAGCAGCAGCCGCGTGCGTTGTAAGTGGCGCAAAAAGAGGTGGCCCAGTCCGGCACCTTCAGAGGCGCCTTCGATCAAACCGGGCAAGTCGGCCACCACAAAGCTTTGCTCGGGGCCGACCCGCACCACGCCAAGATTCGGGTGCAGCGTGGTGAACGGATAGTCTGCAATGCGCGGCCGTGCATTGGAGACGGCCGTGATGAAAGTTGATTTGCCGGCGTTGGGCATACCGAGCAAGCCGACATCTGCCAGAACCTTCAGTTCTAGCTTCAGGCTCTTGTGCTCGCCTGGCCAGCCGGGTGTTTTGGTGCGTGGTGCGCGGTTGGTCGAGCTTTTGAAGCGCAAGTTACCAAAACCGCCGTCGCCGCCTTTGGCGATCAAGACTTCTTCGCCCGGTACCAGCAACTCAAACAAAATGTCGCCCGTTTCGGCGTCCGTCATGATCGTACCGACAGGCATTTTCAAGACAATGTCGTCCCCCTTGGCGCCGAACATGTCCGAACCCTTCCCGTGTTCGCCGCCGTGCGCGTTGTGACGCCTCGAAAACCTGAAGTCAACCAGCGTATTGAGGTTGGAGTCGGCTACCGCATAAATGTGGCCGCCGCGGCCCCCATCACCACCATTCGGGCCGCCGAACTCTTTGTACTTCTCATGCCTAAATGAGACGCAGCCGTTGCCCCCATCGCCGGCGGCAATGTCTATATATGCTTCGTCAACAAATTTCATGATGAATGTCCCGATCTACCTGATGGTGCCGAGTTTGGACCTAAGTTTACAAAATCAAGGGTGGCTTGAATTGCCACGATAGCCTGAAGCACAGCCGGAAACAAAAAAGCCCCGGCTGGCGGGGCTTCGATACCATCGAAGTGATCAGCTTAAGCTGGTGTCACGTTGACGGTGTGCTTGTTCAAAGCGCCCTTGACGGCAAAGGAAACCTTGCCACCAACCAACGCAAAGAGGGTGTGGTCTTTGCCGATACCGACATTGACGCCCGGGTGGAACTTGGTCCCGCGCTGACGAACAATGATGCTGCCTGCGTTGATCACTTCGCCGCCGAACTTCTTGACACCCAGCATCTTGGGCTGTGAATCACGCCCATTTCGCGTAGAGCCGCCGCCTTTTTTCTGTGCCATTTTCCGTTACTCCTAGTACTGACTGACTTAACCGGCGATGACGCCGATTTGCAGTTCAGTGAAATTCTGCCGATGACCCTGGCGCTTTTGGTAGTGCTTACGACGGCGCATCTTGAAGATGCGAACTTTGTCGTGCCGACCGTGGGCTAGGACTGTGACTGTAACTGTTGCACCGGACACCAAGGGCGTACCAATTTTGATATCACTGCCGTCGCCGACTGCCAATACCTGATCGATAACAATCTCTTGGCCTACGTCCGCAGCAATCTGTTCTACTTTAATTTTTTCACCAGTAGCAACTTTATATTGTTTGCCACCGGTTTTTATGACCGCGTACATGTAAGACCTCGTCTATTGAGTTCTGCAGACGGATTTCCGCAGAGCCCTTGATTATAGCCTTTGCCGTAAAGTCTTGTCGAGCCTTATTTTTCACTTGCTCAGGCTCTTCCTATAATTGTGTCAAATTTTAGTCTGGACTCCTCTTGTCTCTCAACTCTTCAAGTACCGCCGCCGCTTTGGCGCTTATTGCTGGCGACATGCGCGGCATGGATGCCGTCGTCGAACAGCGTCTTAGCTCCGACGTTGCCCTGATCGGTCAGATTTCACGGTACATCGTGGCGGCGGGGGGCAAGCGTCTGCGCCCGGCTTTGCTGCTATTAATGTGCGGTGCACTTGGCTACAAAGGCGAGCAACGTTTCAATCTCGCCGCTGTGGTCGAGTTCATTCATACCGCCACCCTGTTGCACGACGATGTGGTTGACGAGTCGACCTTGCGTCGTGGTCGAGAAACGGCTAACGAGGCTTTCGGCAATCCAGCCAGCGTGCTGGTCGGCGATTTTTTGTATTCGCGGGCCTTCCAGATGATGGTTGACGCCGGCGACATGCGCATCATGCGTACTCTCGCCGAGGCGACCAACGTGATTGCCGAAGGCGAAGTTCAGCAACTCATGAACATGCACGATGCGAGTTTGTCCGAAGTAGATTATTTGCGGGTGATTCGCTCAAAAACGGCCAAGTTGTTTGAGGCCTGTGCGCGCATCGCTGCTTTGCTGGCAGGCTCGACGCCTGCTGTTGAGGCCTCATGCGCGGGGTATGGGCAGGCCCTCGGCACGGCTTTTCAGGTCATTGACGACGTGCTGGATTACGACGGCGATGTTTCAGAAATGGGCAAGAACTTGGGCGACGACTTGCGTGAGGGAAAAGTCACACTCCCGCTGATCATTGCAATGCAGCGCGGAACGGAACAAGAGCGTGAGACTTTGCGTCTGGCCATTGAGACTGGTGGAACCGAGAAAATGGTTGAAATCATTGATATCGTGCAGCGCACCGGTGCTCTTGATGCCACGCGCAGCTGCGCGGCTGCAGAAGCGCAGCGAGCGATGGACGCATTGCTTAGCTTGCCAGAGAATAATTATCGGGCGGCATTGATGAGTCTGGCTTCACAGCTTTTAGAGCGACGTGCTTAGTTAGTCTGCAACTGCCAACGAATCTATTTCGACAGTTATTTCAAGTCGAACTTTAATAGCGCTTTCACAACATAGTTCATATTGGCGATCGATATTTGTGAGTATCTATCAAAGACTTCGTAAATTCGTAGTTTAGAATGATGTTTTTTCAAAGGATTATCGATGAGCTCTTTAAAAGACCTGCTGTCACAGATTGAAACACTGCAAAATCAAGTGACTGAAGTGCGCCAACGCGAAGTCAGCGAGGCCATTGCAAAAGTTCGTGCCATCGTTGCCGAATATCAGCTCACTGCCAGCGATGTATTCACCAGCGGCAAGAGTAAATCTTCTGCCAAGAAAACTGGCAAAGTTGCTCCTAAATACCGTGATCCGATCAGTGGCAACACTTGGAGCGGCCGTGGCTTGGCTCCTAAATGGCTGGCAGGTAAGAACAAGGCCGACTACCTGATTACTTCTTGATCACTGATCAGACTTGGTCGCTTTCCCCCAAAGCCCACTTTTTAGGTGGGCTTTTTTGTGTCTGCGTATTCATTCTGTTGTGTAGCTGGCATAGTTTGCATTCAATAATAGGGCCAAATTCAAGACGTTGGCGGGACTGCAGCCGCATGGATTGCCCTATTTTGGACAATGTCATTTTTAGGTGTACAGGGCTCGGATCATCAGCGATGATCCAGCCATGAATCTGAAAGAACGTCATCGCAGCCATTGACCGATTGTCTGGTCATTTGGCAGTTTGGCGTGTGTCAGGGCGCAGACTGTGACCGACGACACCCCCGCGGTCACGTTCTTGCAGAAGATGTTGCACCAAGCTGTCAATATGCAGGCTTCTGATTTGCATTTTGAGCCGTATGAATTTAACTATCGTGTTCGATTTCGCATTGATGGCGAGCTTCGGGAGATGGCCACGCCGCCTGTGGGTTTGAAAGATACATTGGCGTCCAGAATCAAAATTCTCTCGCGGCTTGATATTGCTGAAAAGCGCGTTCCGCAAGACGGACGCATGAAATTGACCATCGGACCAGGGCGAGTCATTGATTTTCGGGTGAGTACCTTGCCGACCTTGTTTGGTGAAAAAATTGTGATCCGTATTCTCGATCCCTCGGCGGCGCAACTGGGTATGGACGCGCTGGGTTTTGAGCCTGAGGAGAAATCACGGTTGTTGAATGCTTTGCGGCGTCCGACCGGCATGGTGTTGGTCACCGGTCCTACCGGTTCGGGTAAGACGGTATCGCTTTACACCTGCCTGCATTTGCTGAACCAGCCTGGCGTTAATATTTCCACGGCAGAAGATCCCTCCGAGATCAATTTGCCGGGCGTGAATCAGGTCAATGTCAATGACAAGGCGGGTTTGACTTTTGCGGTCGCCTTAAGGGCTTTTTTGCGGCAGGACCCAGACATCATCATGGTCGGTGAAATTCGGGATATTGAAACTGCCGACATCGCCATTAAGGCGGCGCAGACGGGGCATTTGGTCCTGTCCACATTGCACACCAATGACGCGCCGACCACGCTGACGCGTATGCGAAACATGGGAATTGCACCCTTTAATATTGCCTCCAGCGTGATGTTGATCACAGCGCAAAGGTTGGTTCGACAACTGTGCATCCATTGCAAAGTGCAGGCAGACATACCGCGGGCCACGCTGATGCGAGCAGGGTTCAAACCGGCTGAACTGGACGGCAGTTGGACCCCCTTTCGGGCGCAGGGTTGCAGCGTTTGCAATCACGGCTACAAGGGGCGCATCGGTGTGCACCAAGTCATGCCTGTGTCAGATGACATCCAGCGCATGATTCTTCGGGATGGTAGCGCGATGGAAATTGCAGCGCAGGCCGAAGTGGAGGGCGTTAGAAGTTTGCGCCAGTCGGGCTTGTTGAAAGTTAAACTCGGCTCGACATCGCTGGAAGAAATCCTGAGTTGCACCAATGACTGACCGATCAGATCACCTGACTTTTTGAACCCTATGGCCGTAGTTGCAGCTTCACACCTACTTCGCGATCTTGTCTTCGAATGGGAAGGCACCAATCGCGAAGGCAACCCAGTTGGCGGTCAAATCCGGGCGATGGGCGAAAACCATGCCATGGCTGTGTTGCGGCGGCAAGGCGTTCAGCCCCACAAGGTCTCAGCCCAGCGGCGCACATCAGGGCGAGAGGGTCGGGCCATCAAGCCCAAAGATATCGCTGCTTTCACCCGGCAACTGGCCTCCATGATGAAAGCCGGCGTGCCGCTCATTCAATGTTTTGACGTTGTCAGTCGTGGTCATCGCAATCCACGCATGGTCAGCTTGCTGAATGCGATCCGCAGCGATGTAGAAACCGGCACTTCCTTGAGTCATTCGTTCGGCAAGCATCCGGCCGAATTCAATTCGCTCTATTGCAATTTGGTGGCTGCCGGTGAAGCGGCCGGCATTCTTGACGCGCTACTGGACCGATTGGCCGTGTACATGGAAAAGACCGAAGCCATGAAGGCTAAGGTCAAGTCGGCTTTAACCTATCCGGCGGCGGTGCTGGCCGTCGCCTTGGCAGTCATCGCTATCATCATGATTGTGGTCATTCCGGCCTTCGAGAGCGTTTTCTCGTCCTTTGGCGCCGACTTGCCGGGCCCGACACTTTTTGTAATGGGCGTTAGTGAATTTTTTGTCGCCAACTGGTGGCTGATGCTTGGGGCCGGAGGTTTCGGCACATATGCTTTTATGCGAACGTGGCGGCGTAGCGAGAAGTTGCAAAGGACGACAGACCGATGGTTGTTGAAGCTGCCCGTCTTTGGTGCTTTGATTGAAAAAGCCTGCATTGCCCGCTGGACCCGCACGCTGTCGACCATGTTTGCAGCCGGTGTGCCGCTCATGGACGCCCTTGAATTGGCGGGCGGAACCACCGGTAATTCTGTCTATGCGCAGGCCACTGCGAAGATTCAACAAGAAGTGTCTGCCGGGGTCAGTTTGAATGCGGCCATGAAGCGCGCAGGGGTGTTTCCAAACATGGTGGTGCAGATGTCTGCGATTGGCGAAGAGTCCGGCTCCTTGGATCACATGCTCGGTAAAGCAGCAGATTTTTTTGAGGCTGAAGTGGACCAACAAGTGGCCGCTTTGGCGAGCCTCATGGAGCCCTTCATCATTGTGGTCCTCGGCTCATTGATTGGAGGCATTGTGGTGTCTATGTACCTGCCAATTTTCGAACTCGGGCAGGTGATCTGATGCCGAACGAAGCGTTGCCTATGCTGGCAGGATTGATCGGATTGATCGTTGGCAGTTTTCTTAACGTTGTGATTCATCGTCTGCCGCTCATGATGGAGCGACAGTGGGCCCGAGAGTGTGCTGAATTCTCTAGGCAGGATGCGGCCTCAGGCGAGGAGTCAAATGTTGAACCAGAAGCTGGTCCCGTCTTCAGTCTGTCCCAGCCGCGTTCGCGTTGTCCGCACTGCGGTCATCCGATTGGCTGGCATGAAAACATCCCTGTGCTGAGTTACCTTTTTTTGCGTGGCAAATGCTCGGCCTGTAGCGTCGGCATCAGCTTGCGTTACCCCTTGGTCGAATTGCTCACGGCGGGCTTGTTTTATTTTTGCGTGGCGCGCTGGGGTGGGACTGTGACGGCGGTGGTTTGGTGCGGGTTCTGTGCCGCGCTGGTGACGCTGGCCATGATCGATTGGGACACCACCTTGCTGCCAGATGACATCACGCTGCCGCTGGTGTGGAGTGGCCTGATCGTTGCTGCGCTGCAATGGAATCCGGGCATCAGCCTGAGCGACTCGTTGTGGGGCGCCGTCGGCGGTTATCTGTCTTTGTGGGGGGTGTATTGGGCCTTCAAGCTGATCACCGGCAAAGACGGCATGGGCTTTGGCGACTTCAAATTATTCGCGGCGCTAGGGGCCTGGTTCGGCTGGACTGCGCTGGTGCCGATCATTCTGATGGCCTCGGTGCTGGGCGCCGTGGTCGGCATGGGTCTGAAGTGGTCGTCGAAACTGCGTGAGGGGGGCTATGTGCCCTTCGGTCCATTTTTGGCCATGGCGGGTTTGAAGGCGCTGTTTTTTGGACCGCAGGCGATCTTGCGCTGGGTGGGGCTTGCACTGTGACTATGCCCGTTGTGGCGCGTCGCATCGGGCTCACCGGCGGCATCGGCAGTGGCAAGAGCACCGTGGCCCAGATGCTGGCCGAATGCGGTGCAGTGATTGTGGATGCTGATGCGATTTCCCGTCAGCTGACGGCCGCAGGCGGTGCGGCCATTGCGGCTATCGGACAAATCTTTGGTGCGGCCTTCATCACGCCGGCGGGTGCCTTGGACCGAGACGCCATGCGTCAGCAGGTATTTTCTGACCCGGCAGCAAAGCTGCGTTTAGAAGCGATCGTTCACCCGCTCGTGGCGGCGGAGACTGCCCGGCAAGCGAGCGCCGCAGAAAGCCACGGTGCCCGTTGCATCGTTTTTGACGTTCCTTTGCTGGTCGAGTCTGGTCGCTGGCGGGCGCAAGTGCATCAGGTGTTGGTGGTGGATTGCACCGAAGAGCGGCAAATCAGCCGGGTCATGGCCCGCAGTGGCTGGACCCGTGAAGCGGTGCAAAAAGTCATCTCCGCGCAAGCCAGCCGGGCGCAGCGACTGGCCGCTGCCGACATGTGTATTTACAACGAGACACAGTCGCTGGCAGAATTAGCGGGTCTGGCGCGGGCAGCAGCAGCTCGCTTCGGGCTATGATGTAACGGTGCCCGGTCCCCCGGCCTTCTCATTGTCGATAAAGATATCACTGTGATCCTTTACGAATACCCATTCAACGAACGCGTGCGCACTTATTTGCGCCTTGAACACCTGTTCGGCAGGTTAGGCGAATTGGCCGAGCGCGACGATCCCATTGACCACCATTACGCGATCACCACGATCTTCGAGATCATGGACGTGGGCGGCCGTGCCGATCTGAAAACCGAGGTCCTGAAAGATCTCGAAAAACAAAAGCATGTGCTGAATGGTTACCGCGGCAACCCGGCCATCTCAGAAGCGGCCCTAGACGAAATCATCAGCCAGTTGGACGGTTATTTTGCAACCTTGAATGCTTTGCCTGGCAAGGCCGGTCAGTCACTGACGGAAAACGACTGGCTCATGGGCATTCGCAGCCGTGCCGGCATTCCGGGCGGTACTTGCGAGTTTGACTTGCCAGCCTATTTCGCATGGCAGCACCTGAGCGGTTCGCGCCGGCGGGAAGATATTCAACGCTGGATGTCGACCCTGGTGCCATTGGCTGGCTCTATCAGTCTCTTGCTGAAGCTGTTGCGTGACGCTGGGTTGCCGCAAAAAGTACTCGCTTCGGGTGGTGTTTATCAGCAGACGCTACCGCAGGGCCGGACCTTCCAGTTGTTGCGTTTGCGGCTTGATTCTGCGAATGGTCTGGTGCCTGAAATCAGTGCCAACCGCCTGATGGCGTCGGTCAGGCTGATGCGGCATGCCAGTGATGACCGTTTGCACTCTGCCGCTGAAGATGCTGAATTTGAGCTCACGCTCTGCGCTTAACGCGGCCGGCTGTTAGCTTTGCGCTGATAGCCCCGTCAAAGACCTGATGATGACCCCAAAGACTTCTGCATCCAAAATTGTCACCTGCCCGAGCTGCGGCGGTGACAGTGTGTACGCGCCTAGCAACGTCTTCAGGCCGTTTTGCAGCCAGCGCTGCAAAAACATGGACTTGGGCGCTTGGGCCAGCGAAAGCTTCCGCTTGCCAACAGAAGCCCCGCCCGACGATCTGGTTTTTGGGGACGCCAAGCTGCAATAGCTTGGTGTGACAAGTCCGGTCGGCTTCAGGCTTCGGGCGTACCGATGACCTGTTGCAGTTCTCCGTTTTGGTACATCTCCATCATGATGTCCGATCCGCCAATGAACTCACCCTTGACATACAGCTGGGGAATTGTTGGCCAGTTGCTGTATTCCTTGATGCCGTGGCGGATGTCTTCGTCTTCCAGTACATTGACGGTCGCTGGTTTGCTCACGCCGCAGGCTTTCAGCACTTGAATGGCCTTGCCGGAAAAGCCGCACATCGGAAATTGGGCCGTGCCTTTCATGAAAAGAACCACGTCGCTGGATTTGACGATGTCATCAATGCGTTGTTGGGTGTCACTCATGGGAATACTCCGTTGGGATGGTTCTGGCGCGTAAGCCAGACGTTAAAAATAAGATGGGCAGATTATCCGACGCTTTTAATCCCGCTGCGCAGGTCCGGTTTCAGGTCGCCAAAACGGCCACCCGAGCAGCGCTGGATACCGGCCAAGTCGTCACGACTGACGACGCTCTCAAAGCCATGTTCTTGCAGCAGTTGGCGAACGGCCACGGCTTGGTCGTAGCCGTGTTCCAGCAGCAACCAACCGCCAGCTTGTAAATGTACGGGCGCTCCGGCGATGATCTGGCGCAGATCGCTCAGTCCATCTGCGCCTGCTGTCAGCGCCTGAATTGGTTCGTGGCCTAAGGCCATTAAATGCGGGTCGCCTTCGCGGACATACGGCGGGTTGCTGACGATCACATCAAACAGGCCATTGACCTGCTCAAACCAGCGACTGATCTCAATCGACACCGCTAAACCCAGCGCCGCCGCATTGCTGCGGGCGACTGTCACGGCATCTGCGCTGGCGTCGATGGCGCTGACATCTGCTGCGGGGCGCGCGTGTTTGATGGCCAAGGCGATGGCACCGCTGCCGGTCCCGAGGTCGAGGACTTTGGCGTTGCCCGCAGGCAGCACGTCAAGCGCCCAGCTGACCAAGGTTTCAGTGTCTGGCCGGGGTATCAAAACGCGTGCATCAATAGCCAGAGGCAGGCCAAAAAATTCTTGTTGACCGACGATATAGGCCAACGGTTCGCCGCTCGCCCGGCGCTGGCTGAGTACGCGAAAGCGTTCGCTGGCTGCGGGCGACAGCAGGTCCCGGTCATGGGCGATCAGCCAGGCCCGCTCGCCATGGGGCTTGCCCAGCACATGCAACAACAGCAACTGCGCATCAAGCCGATCCAGCCCCAAGCTGCAGGCGGCAGCGATGGCCTGCGCGCAAGTTAAAGCGTCAGCCATTGCGGTTTTCCAGTTCGGCCAATAGCTCTGCGCCGCGCTCCACTTGCAGGGCGGTCACCACATCTTCGAGGTCGCCCTCCATGATGTAGTTGAGTTTGTAGAGCGTCAGGTTGATGCGGTGGTCGGTGAGCCGGCCCTGCGGAAAATTGTAGGTGCGGATGCGGTCGCTGCGGTCGCCACTGCCGATCAAGCCTTTGCGCGTCGCGGCGTCTTTGGCGGCGCGTTCGGAGCGGTCTTTTTCGTGGATGCGGGCCGTCAGCACTTTCAAGGCCTGGGCTTTGTTGCTGTGCTGACTGCGACCTTCTTGGCACTCGGCGACGATGCCGGTGGGCAAGTGCGTGATGCGCACGGCCGAGTCGGTCTTGTTGATGTGCTGGCCGCCAGCGCCACTGGCGCGGTAGGTGTCAATGCGCAAATCGGCCGGATTGATCTGGATCAGCACCGCCTCGTCCGGCTCGGCCAGCACGGCAACCGTGCAGGCGCTGGTGTGGATGCGGCCCTGGGTTTCAGTGGCCGGCACGCGTTGCACCCGGTGGCCGCCTGATTCAAAGCGCAGCTTGCCGTAGACGCCCATGCCGAGGCTGTCGGGCTGGCCTTCCATGCGGACCACCACTTCCTTGTAGCCGCCCAGTTCCGAGGGCGACTCGCTGATGATCTCGCAGCGCCAACCGCAGCGCTCTGCATAACGCGTGTACATGCGGAACAAGTCGGCTGCAAAAAGCGCTGATTCATCGCCGCCTGCGCCCGCGCGAATCTCCAGAAAGGCTGGCCGCGAGTCATCCGGATCTTTGGGAATCAGCATCAGCTGCAGGGCTTCGTCGAGGCGCGTGATGTCGGCCTTGGCTTCGTCAATTTCGTCTTCGGCCATGGCCGTCATGTCAGGGTCAGCTGCTGCTTCGGCGAGCATGGCTTGGGCGCCCGCCAGATCTGCCTCGCGGCGCGTCAGTTTGTTGTATTGCGCCGTGATCAGACTGGCTTCGGCGTGTTCGCGGGTCAGGTTGCGAAAGCGCTCCATGTCGCTGACCACATCGCTGGCTGAGAGCAGGGCGTCAAGCTCGTGCAGGCGAAGAATCTGGCGTTCTAGGGTTTGGCGAAGAAAAGGTTTCATCAGGGCATTCAGTGCGACAGCGGGGGGAACAGGGGCGACCCCATTGCGGGGCTGCGACCGACAAGGTCGGCGCGATCTTGGGTGTGAGGATCGCCGCTAAAGGCTGCTGCGCTCTTTGGGCAGGTTGCCGCGCAGGAATAACCTAGAGACAGCGCGGGCAGTGCTGTCGCGGCTGTCGGCATCGCTGGCGTGGAGTTCGGCCATGGCGCCGTGCAGCATTTTTTGTGTCAGCCCGCGTGACAGCGCTTCGAGCACGGCTTCCACTGGTTCGCCCTTGGCCAGCATCTTTTTGGCGCGGTTGATTTCAAGTGCGCGCCATTCGTCGGCTTGGGCATTCAGCTGTTGGATCAGCGGGACTGTGCCGCGCTGGTTTAACCAATGCATGAAGTTTTGTACGCCGGCGTCAATGATTACTTCAGCTTGCGCTACCGCCGCTTGCCGGTTGTCTTTGCCGGTCTGCACGACTTTGGCCAAGTCGTCGACGGTGTAGAGGTAAATGTCTTCGAGCGCTTGAACTTCGGGTTCGATGTCGCGGGGGACGGCCAAGTCGACCATGAACATGGGCTTGTGCTTGCGCAGTTTGAGCGCCCGTTCCACCGCGCCCAAGCCAATGATGGGCAAGGTGCTGGCGGTGCAGCTGATGACGGCGTCAAACTCGTGCAGCCGCAGCGGCAGGTCGGCCAGTCGCATCACTTCTGCGCCAAAGCGACCCGCCAGTTTTTCACCGCGCTCTAGTGTGCGGTTGGCAATCGCCATCGACTTCGGGTTCTTGGCGGCGAAATGCGTCGCCGCCAGTTCAATCATTTCGCCGGCACCGACAAATAACACCTTGATATCGCCGAGGTCTTCAAAGAGTTGGCCGGCTAAGCGCACCGAGGCGGCCGCCATGCTGATGCTGTGAGCCCCGATTTCGGTGTTGCTGCGAACTTCTTTGGCCACCGCAAATGAGCGTTGAAATAACTGGTGCAGCGTGGTGCCCATGGCGCCGGCATCTTCGGCGGCGCGCACCGCGTCTTTCATTTGGCCGAGGATTTGCGGCTCGCCCAGCACCATCGAATCTAACCCGCTGGCCACGCGAAAGGCGTGGCGTGCGGCATCGCCGTTGTGCAGGGTGTAGCTGTGCGATCGCAGCAGAGCAGGGGAGACGCCGCCGTTGTGCGCCAACCACTCGATCGTGCTGTCGAGGTCGGCGTGTTCGCCAGCACAGTAAATTTCGGTGCGGTTGCAGGTCGACAGCAGCGTGGCTTCTGGTTGGCGTGTCATCGAAGCGCGCAAACCCTTCAGAGTCGGCTCAATCTGGTCGATGGCAAACGCAAATCGACCTCGCAAATCGAGCGGTGCTGTGTGATGATTTAAGCCTAGGGCCCAGACTGACATATCTTGATTATAAATTTTTGGCCGACCGGGGCAGTTGGCGCGCCTCAAAATGGCCTTTTTCAATGGCTCGAGCGCTTAAACTGCATCGCAACTTTCCATCGCCGCCCATGACCTTTTATCTTCTGGCTAACCATCTGTTGAACTTCGTGGCACCCGCCGCTTTTTTGGCTTTGCTCTTGGTCGGCCTGTCTTCCTTGCCGGCTTTGTCCAAATCTAAAGTCGGTGGAAAAGCCTCCCGCTTGAGCCGGCCTAGCTGGCGCTGGCAGTTGGCGCTGGTGTTCTCAGCGAATTTACTGGTCAACGTTGGTGGCTTGCTATTTTTCGGCCATGACGGCCGCTTGCTTACCTATGCCGCGATGGCGCTGGCGGCGGCTGTGGTGCAGTGGCTGCTGCTGCGCGGCTGGAAGGTTTGAGGCGCTCTCCTTCCCGTTCGTCTTTCCGATTCAGCAGGCTGGTGAGAACAAATCCACACAGTCGGTGATGATGCCATCGGTGCCCAGCGCCCACAGCCGATCGACCGCTGAGGCTTCGTTCGCCGTGTAGCTGAGCACCTTCAAGCCTGCGCTTTGGGCTTGCTGCACGCTGACCGCATCCCACTGCGTGTGTTTGCCGACCACGGCCACACAGCCGAGTCGCAGGGCAGTTTCCAGCCAGCCGGTCTGCAAGGCGTCCAACAACAAGGCGCGCGGCAAATGCGCTTGCGCAGCTTTGGCTGCTTCGAGTGCGTCGGGTTGAAAAGAACTGAGCAGGGGTAGATTGCCCTGCGGCGCGCTAGCCCAGAGCCGGGCCGCTGCGTTCGCCACCACGGTGCCGGTCAACGATTCACTGCCGGGCGTGGGTTTGATCTCGATGTTCAGGGCCAATACGTTGTCTAGGCAGAAATGCGCGACCGACTCCAAGCTGGCCAGCGGTTCACCCGCGTACGCCGGCGAATGCCAGCTGCCGGCGTCTAAGCGTGACAATTCGTCCCAACTTAATTCAGCCGCCAGACCGTGCCCGTTGCTGGTGCGGTCCAAGGTGGCGTCGTGCAGTAAAAACGGCACGCCGTCGGCACTCAGTTTGACGTCGCATTCAAACATGCGGTAGCCATGGGACGCGCCCAAGCGAAACGCCGCCAGCGTGTTTTCGGGCGCCAGTTGGCCGGCGCCGCGATGCGCTATCCAGCGCGGATAAGGCCAAGCCTTGTCTGCGACGGCGGTCATAAACGTTGTCCGCTGGCGCTGTCAAACCAGTGCAGCCGGTCTGCTCGAGGCACCGCATGAATCGTCGCGCCCAGCGCAGGGGATGGCTGACTTTCATCCATCCGGACAATCAAGGACTCATCGCCCAAGCGGCCATACACCAGACGCTCAGCGCCCAGCATTTCAATCGCCTCGACCTGCACGGCCCAGCCCGTGTCCGCGATGTGCAGGTGTTCCGGCCGAATACCCAAAATCGCTCCAGCCGGACCGCCAAAGTCCGCGTTGCGCAGATGCTTGAGCAAGTTCATGGGCGGCGAACCCATGAAGCTGGCCACGAAGGTGGTGGCAGGCCGGTTGTAAACCTCTTCAGGCGTGCCGAACTGCTCCACGCGGCCGGCGTTCATGACGATCATGCGCTGGGCCAAGGTCATGGCCTCGACTTGGTCGTGCGTCACAAACAGCGAGGTGATACCGAGCTCGCGGTGCAGCTTTTGAATCTCCAGCCGAGTTTGCACCCGCAGCTTGGCGTCCAAGTTGGACAGCGGTTCGTCAAACAAAAACACCTGCGGTTGGCGCACGATGGCCCGGCCCATGGCCACGCGCTGACGCTGGCCGCCGGACAGGGCGCGGGGCTTGCGGTCGAGCAGGTGGCCGAGTTCCAAGATGCCAGCGGCCTTGTCGACCCGCGCCTTGATCTCGGCGAGTGGCACCTTCTTGATCTTCAGTCCGTAAGCCATGTTGTCGAACACGCTCATGTGCGGGTACAGCGCGTAGTTCTGGAACACCATGGCGATGTCGCGCTCGGACGGCTCTAAGTCGTTGACCACGCGTTCGCCAATGGAAATCTCGCCACCGGAAATTTCCTCCAGGCCTGCCACCATGCGCAACAAAGTGGACTTGCCGCAGCCTGATGGCCCGACGATGACGATGAACTCGTGGTCGGCTATTGTCGCGTTGATGCCGTGGATGACTTGCAGCGCGTGCTTGCCGCTGCCGTATGTCTTGATGACGTTGTTGAGTTGGATTGAAGCCATTTTTTTCTAGTCAGTTGGGGACAGAGCTGAAGATCTGTCCCGCAAGTTATTTATTTTTCAGTGTCAACCAAACCCTTGACGAACCACTTCTGCATCAGTATCACCACCAGCGCAGGCGGCAGCATGGCCAGAATGGCGGTGGCCATCACGATGTTCCAGTCGTTGGCGGCTTCCCCGCCGGCCAGCATCCGCTTGATGCCGATCACCACCGGGTACATGTCCTCGCTGGTGGTCATGAGCAGCGGCCACAGGTATTGGTTCCAGCCGTAGATGAACTGGATCACGAACAGCGCGGCAATCGAGGTCTTGGACAGCGGCAGCAGGATGTCCTTGAAAAAGCGCATCGGTCCGGCCCCGTCCATGCGGGCGGCTTCAACCAGCTCGTCCGGCACCGTCAGGAAGAACTGGCGGAACAGAAAGGTCGCGGTGGCCGAGGCGATCAGCGGCAGCGTCAGGCCGGCGTAGGTGTTGATCATGCCGAGGTCGGCGACGACCTTGTAGGTGGGCAGGATGCGCACTTCGACCGGCAGCATCAGCGTCACGAAGATGGCCCAGAAGAAAAACATCTTGAACGGGAAGCGAAAGTAGACGATGGCAAAGGCCGACAGCAGCGAGATCGAAATCTTGCCAACCGTGATCACCATGGCGGTCACGAAGCTGACCCACATCATGTGGGCCACCGTGGTATTGGAGCCCAGTTTGCCGTCGCCGAACAGCGCGGCTTTGTAGGTTTCCCACATGTTGCTGCCGGGCAGCAGGGGCATGGGTACCTGCACGATGGCGTCGGCCGTGTGGGTGGAAGCGATGAGCGCCAAGTAGAGCGGGAAAGCCACCACCAGTACGCCGAGCAACATCACGGTGTGGGACAAAAAGGTGAGCCAGCGGCTACGGTCAACCATCAGTAGTTCACTT
>JBEDKR010000002.1:0-19478 GCA_041172005.1 Pseudomonadota bacterium | reverse complement strand
GAATATTATGATAAATGTGAGGGCCAATAACCAGCTCTTTTTCTAAATCATTGCTCACCGCACGCGTGAGGGTGACGTTGCGAACCGCACCGCTGCCGTACGAAGCAGCCATAGCGGGGTTGAACACAGGATCGCCCCAAGCCATGAGGGCTTGTTGCGGCATCTGGCGACGTGTGAGGGCACGCAAGCTCAACCAAGAACTCACACTCGGGACTTGGCTCAAACTGGCTTTATGAATCAACCAAGCAGGTTTTTCGCCAATCGGACGTACCGATGTTTGCAACACAGAAAACGGTAAGCGCGCCAAGTCACCGGAGGCCGCCACGATCCATTGCTGGCGATCATTGAGAACCTCTGCCAAAGGGGCAACCAATGCTTGATAGCTTTGATGCGCCAAGCTGTCATCAAAAGGCAAGACCTTGCCATGGGTCCCCAAGCTCTCCAAAGATTGACGCAACGCGGCCACAGTGCGCGTGATTTGCGCGGCATCCAAGGCCGCGCGGTGAAACTTGGTTTGGGCCTTGCCCCCCTCTTGCTTGACAGCCCACACATTCACGCCGGTGGCGTCAGGCATGACAACCAGCAAGGCTTCATCGTTTGTGAGTTTCTGAGCGATCTCATCCAAACTCGGCGGTAAGGGACGCACCAAACGCTCGTAACCTGGAAAGCCTGCTTTGATACGTACTTGTAGTTGTGTACGATCTTTTTCTAGGGAGTTGATGCGCTCGCGCATTTGCGTTGCGATCTCGGGTAAGGTGGACTGTGCATTGCCAGCTTCGCCTTGCAAAAAGGCGCGCAGGCCACGAATTTCGTTTTTCGCATCTTGTTCTTGGCGCACCAGTTCTGACAAACCTTGCGTATTGGCCGCGGAACGCACGGCCGCATCAACAAGCGCCTCTTGCACCGCACCAGCACGTAACCAGTCAGCCAAGCCAAGTGCTTGCAAAACGCTTTTGGGATCCAACTCTGCCGCGGCCTCAATGTAGGTGCCAATGATGAGTTGGCGAACTTCGGGGCGAATGCCAACTTGGTCCAAGTAATCGGCATTGCGCGTGCTGACTAAATCGTCGACCGATGCTTTTAAGAGCGACAAGGCTTTCTGTTTGGATTCCGTACGACTTTGACGCCAGAGAGCTACTCCTTGAAGCCCTTGCGCTTGAGCGACAAAGTAATGCCCCGGGCCAAACGCTTTCAGGTTAAAGGCAGCCACACGTTGAAACAAAGTCGCGGCACGTTCTGTCTGCTGGTTACCAAGGTAGACATAAGCACGGTCGAAACTAAATGTAATGCGTTGTGTGGTGGCCGGGTCGCCTTTGGCAAGTTCATCCAGTCGATCAATTTCAGCCAGCGCTTGTGGCCACTTTTTTTGTCCCGCCAAAGCGATGAATAAATCACGACGGCGTTGCGTTCGATCCGGACTCAACGCATTGAAACCCAAGCTCTCCAGCACTTCGTCGGACTTACGGGCAAGCCGCTCTGACTGCTCAAACTCGCGCTGTGCAAATCGTAAATTAGCGGCAATACTGTACATGGCCGATCGAAAGTTGGCAGGCAGATCCACATCAGACGCAAAGCGCAAATAGTCACGCATAGCTTGCTCAGCATCGACAAAGCGACCGGCGGCACGAAACGCCTGGGTTTTTCTGGCCAAGGCATTGCCCACGTCAGCTGCCAAGTTCAATCGCAGCATATTGGAATCGCCAGGCCCACGCAGGCTCATGGCTTTTCGGGCTGCTTGCTCGGCCACACTGGCAGATTCAATCGACTTGTCCCATTTCCCCAAGCGTTGCTCAAGATTGGATCGCACAAAATTTGAAAAATACATGCTTCGCTGCAACAAGCGTTGCCCGCCTAAACCGAGCTGCTCGCGATTCAACGCCTCAATAGCCGGTGAAATTTTGTCAAGCTCTCGTCGCGCCAAATCGGTCTTACCCCATTGCAGGTAATCATTGGCCAGATGCGTCATGAAAAAAGGCTTGGCCACGTTATCAGCAGCACCCACAGCCTCTCGATGCCACTCAAGTGCTTTGGCGTAATCACCCCTGTTCCTGGCAATGATGCCCAAGTCACTGATCAAGCCTGCATTTACAAACAAAGATTTAGCTTCTAGCAAAACACTCTCTTCCGCATCACGCAGAGCGAGCTTCTTGGCAGCCATTCTCTTTTCATTGACCTGCCGCTGAAGCTCTGATTTCAGCACGTCCTTATTCAAAGGTGCGGCCAGGATGGCGCGCAACCGAAGCTCCTCCTCAGGCGAGACTTTTTTGAATTGCGTTTCTATATCGATGTCTTGCGCAATAACAGGCCGACCTGAGAGAAATGCAATCCAACAGAGGCACAACAGCAGCCGGCCAAAGTTAGATTTAGGCATAGAAAATATCCTAGTGAACGAATAAAAATGACCGGGTCTGCTAAAGGCGATGTACTCAGCGCCCACCCTCTCCAACCAACGCATAAGGCGCCCAGTAAGCAGGGTGAGAGAAGCGGGATACCTGCATAGTTTCTAACATGGCTTGACGCAAGGCTTCCGCACGTCGGACCCCTCCATCACCCTTGTAAGCCGCAAAGGTTTTTGTCGTCAGCATCATGGCGCTCTCGGTCTCGACGGCCCAATGGGTCACCAGCAGGCTGCGGCTTCCCGCATAGAAAAATCCACGCGCTAAGCCTGTCAAAGCCTCCCCTGCGCGGCCGTCAGCACCTGCTGTGTTGCAGGCTGACAGCACGACCCAGTCTGCATTAAGCTTCAGGGACAACACATCCTCCAATGTGAGTAATGGCGAATCCGTAGGATTCTGGGTTGCAGCCATCGCCAAAGCAGGTTGATTCAAATTTGGAAGATCACCTGCCAGCAATCCATGAGTCGCAAAAACCACGACTTGCTTGCGTGCCAATTGGCCGGAAGCACTGCTCTTAAGCACAGATGTACGAGTCGCTTGCGCGCCCAATATCACATCAAAATCAGAGTTGGCCGACATGATTTTCGCTAACTGAAGAACTTCATCGCGCGTCTCGGGCAAAGGGGGCAACTTGCTATAAGTCACGTACGTGTCTGGGTCCAGTACGTTGCGAGGCGTCAGGTCAGCCGAACGCAGACTTGTCGCACCTCGAACAGCGGAATGTTCAGCATTCGTCGTGACATCTTGTGGTATCGCCTTGGCGTCAAATGCCGGGTCACCCCAAGCCATCAAAGGCTGGGTACCACTGGGCACTTTGCCCAACTTCTTGAGCGACAACCAACCATTGGCAGTAGGAACATAGCTCACCGCAATATCTTTGACCAACCATGGTGCTTGCGCGGCGTCTCGACCGCTGAAAGGGGTGCGTGTCAAAACTGCCATGGGTAATTTGGCAAACGCACCCGAGCCCGCTACAACCAAGTGCTTTTTATCTTTCAGCTCCGCTTCAAAAGGACTAAGGAATTGTGCGTAGAGCTGGTGTGCAGCAGCGTAGTCGAAGACAGGTGCACGGCCGCCGAGCTCGGCCACATCTAGTGTTTTTCTGATGCGATCGACGACCGCATTCGTTTGCTTTTCGGCCATCTCGGAGATATGGAAATTGACTCGCCCTTGGGAATCGATAGCCCATAGAAAAGTTTTATCCTCCATGGGCAGTACATTGACAAATATCTCATCGGGTTTGAGTTGCTCCGCGATGTCGCTTGGGCGTGGTGATCGTGGTTGTATCAACTGAAAGTATTCCGGGTAGTCCTTGCCAATTTGAGCTCGATAACCTTTACGTGCAGCTTCGAGCTCACGCATCCGAGCACGCATTTGGGCCACCACTTCAGTATTTCGTTTCTTGTCATCTTCTCCAGCCTGACTGCTGATGTAGCCCGTCAAGGTCGCAATTTCGTTCTTTGCATCCTGCTCTTGACGGATGACGTCGGACAACCCTGGGATGTTGACGCCAGACCGTACTGCGGCATCTGACAAAGCTTGCTGGACTGACGATGCGCTCAATTGATCTGCAACCTGGAAAAGGATTTCTGCATCTTGGCGATTAGATGGCGCCGTCACAGCCAACAAGTGCATATAACTTTGAAAAATAAATTTTTTAGTCTTGAGTTGAAAGGCACTTTCTACAAAATCTCCAGACAAAGAATCTGGGGATATGATGTTCTTCATCGACTTGTCAAACTCAACACGCGCTTCGGCCGCAAGGTTGTTGCGCCAGAGCGCAACGGCATACATACCGCGAAGTGACGCCGTGAAGTAGTGGCTTTCACCGAAATTATCGATATGCCACTGCATGCTGCCGCGTAAGACTTTGAGGGCTTCTTCATGACGCCCATTTTTGAGGTAAATGTAGGATCTAACAACGGCTCGATTGGCCAGCGCTGGTGAGGCATTCATGCGCTTTTGCTGAAAATCTATCTCATCCAAATTAAGCAATGCGTTAGGCCAATCATCTTGCCCGGCCAAGGCGATGCTAGCCCGAAATTGACTGAACAACCAGCGAGGGGACCCTTTTTGGTAGCCCTGCGCCAGCGAGATTTTTTCGCTGCGCTCGGCAAAAGGAAGTGCCTCCTTGTATTGACCTGTGACGTTGTACAGGTCTGCAACACGGTTGTAAAAGCCGGCCATTTGGTTCTCAGTGAGCCCTTGTGCTTTGGCTAGCTTGAAGGTTTCTCGGAGTGTCCACTCTGCATCTGAATACAGCCCAGCGGCCATTTGCTGCGTCGCCAACTCGACCATTGCAAACAACACACTCACCTGACCATAAGTTCGCAATGACCCTTCTGGTACCGAACGGGTTAAGCCTAAAAATATCTGACCTTTTTCGACAGCGTGCTTTGCGGCCTGAATGCCCTCCGACCACTTTCCTGTGCGCATGAGGTATCTCGATTTGGCAACGTGAAATTCCATCTCCGCCCGGGCCATGTGTAAGCCGGCATCGCCACGAACTGGAATTCTTCCAAACTCAAAACGGATGATTTTTTCAGCCTCGTCGATCAGCTGTGACGCTTGCTTGAGGTTGCTGTCGTTGAGGTAATTTTTGGCCACAATGACCCTCAACCTGACAGAACTGGGCGCCCACTTGGCGTCGCTGATCAATTCCTTGCCCAGTCGATACGATTCAGACTTCCTTTCGGTGTCTGACAAAACCATCATCAAGCTCCATTTCCCATCAATGGGGTCGACGAGCATCCACTCTCTTGCGTTGCGCTCTCGGCTGGCGATATCACCCAATCGGAAGGCCGCCAGATCTTTTTGTCGAAAAAGGGCTGACTTTTTAAGATGGAGGGTATCCGGATCGATGGCCGTGTCTAGGACTTCACGCAACCGGACAGTTTCCTCTGCTGATAAAACCGCGGCCTCTGCCTCATCTCCTATTTGCGCGTAGACACATTGAGAAAAAAGTGTCAGAACACAGACCAGCCAAAGACATGCCCTGCGCACAAGCCATAAGAGAAATTTCATTTTTTACTCCGAAATCTGCCGACGCAAACCAATGCTCAATTCATTGGCATTTACTCGACTTCAACCCGCAACTCGCGCTCTGCAACTCGCTGCTTTTCATCCATCACCTGCATCGTCATGCGGTGCTTTCCCGCTGGAATTTGAGCGCTCTCCAATGCAAAACCTTCTTTGGTCACTTTGACAAATTTTGTGATTCGGCTGGTGATGTCAATCTTAAAAGCCCCATACAGAACCTTGAATGTGCTTGGGTCAATCGGCGCATCTGACTGGCCTTTGAACAGCACCGATATCGCGAAAGGCGCTTTGACTTTCATGTCAGCCATCGCAACAGGTTTCAAAATATCAATTTGAGGCATCAATGCGCGCGGCCTTAAAGCCGGTTGCTCATAGAAGCCCTCCTCGCCTTTGAACTCGCGTGCTTCGGCAGGCGTCACCAACCAGCCATCGGACACCGCCTGTAAAGATGCGGGTACTTGAGCCATTGCGGGCAACGCACAAATCAAAAAAACACCCAAGATTAGCCGTCTGTTTTGGAGTTTCATTTTGTCTCCTCAATGGCCAGCATGGCCGCGCCATAGGCGTCTGAACACAAAGGGTTGTTGCGGCGGGTCACGACGTTCAAACATGACTGACTGACCACCAATGGAGAGGCGGTCATCAGCGCGCCCAACTTGGCGCGGCCTTGGGCATCGTTGAATGAACTGACAAAGGGGCCCGCCTTGCTGGCTGCCAGCGTGGTGAGATCGCGTGGAGCATCTGCAACCATCACCAACAAGTTGTCCATTCCGACGGGTCCACCCGCCTTCACGCGCCAGTTGGGTCTGGGCAACTGAATTTTCTGACCAGCCTCAATTTTGTTGTTTTGATCGAGGTCATTTGGGAACAATAAATACAGCGCCTTGTTGTCTGATCCGGCAAGCGCAACATAGACATAGCCAGCGCGATCTGATTGCACCGAAAAATCAAGTACGTCTTGGCCTATCTTGAGTTTGTTCTTGCCCGCGGTCACTTGCACGCGGCGCTTGGCGTCGCGCTGATCAAACATTTGAAGCAACGCTTTCTCACCCGTCAATGCAGCAGGAATCAGCGCCGCCGGTGAGGCTGCGACTGGCGAAGTGAGCGGCAATGCAACCGGGGTCACAACAGCGACTGCGCTGGGCAGACTGAACCAAGCGGGTACAAACGCTGCATTACCATTGAGCACCAAGTTGTGCGGCTTGAAATTGACATCGTTGGCCATGCGCTTATTGATTTTTACTTGCGCACACTGCCGGATTTCGTCCATGCTAATGGCTCCGGAATTATCCAGATCAACAGCGTCACGCAGCATACAGTCACGCATGTACTGCGTGGCCAAGCCACCCTTTTGTTCGTCGTCGAAACTGATCTCGTTGTCGCGCGAAGCACTGACATGAATGATGTCTTGCGGTAGCACACCCGTTGCCGTTGTCTCCACCAAGAGATTGCGGGTCTTGACGTTCACCGGACGTCCGCATTCCTCAGATATGCTGGCAAACTTTGGCCGCAACAAGCCCTCGTCATTCAAGTTAAGAACGCTCCGTGTACGAACAGATGTCGCTACCTGAGCCACTCCACCAGAATGACAGGCGTCATACATCACAAACAATTTATCAGTCCTGTTGGTGATGGTCTTGAGCAAATCGGCCATCTCATGGTTAGTGATCATGCCGCTGCTGCCACCGTCATAAGCCAGCAATGCTTCTACGCAGCCACCAGCAACCGGGTCGTTGTACCGGGTGCCGTGCCCCGAGTAATGAATGAAAACCCGGTCACCGTCTTGCACTTGGCTGGTCAAGTCTTGCAGTGCCTGCCGGATGTTGCTCCCCGTGGCCTGATCGTCCTGCAAGTAGCGAATATTGCTGGTTGGCACCTGCATGGCTTGCGCCATTTGTGTCGCAGACTCCTTGTCAATTCTTGCCCCCGGCAATGACGTGATGGAGGCGTCCGCATACTGACTGATGCCGATGATGAGCGCGTGACGATTAACACGTGGTGGCATGCTTCGAACCCCCAACGTCAAAGCCGTGTTGCCTGCCGCTTCTCTGCCGCTGACCAGCTTGGAAACGTTGGAGGCACCCGTTTGCCAGTTAACGCTACTGGCACGCACCCAACCGGTTATTTTAGGACCGGCTTTGTCTGAGTTTGATACCGCCTCGACCAATGTCCAGCCACCCTCTGCACTGATGAGCCGCAAAGAGGTCCCCGCCGCAAGACCAGATAAAACCGGCGCAGAAGCCAGTTTGTCAGCCCTCAGTTCTGTCGCGCGCAAGGTCAGCAAGATTTGACCTGGAACCACCGTCTGCGCCAACACTTCGAGCGTGAAGAACAGACCCGCCATGGCGCTGATAAACAACTTGCTACGGTTTGAGTTTTGGCTGGTTGTCATAGGTGCATCGCTTGGTTACATCGGTTTAATTTTTTTGGAAAGCATGCCACGCCGATAAAACACGGCTGGCCAACTTCTCGCGGTCTGAACGCGCCTCGGACAAGACCAACTCGCCGCTACGATTGGCCATACGCAACAGAGCAGGTTCGAGTCGGGTACGGGCCGCAAGCAACGAACTCAAGGGGCCGACCACCGCGGCAAAGCGCGCCAACTCTGGCCATCGCGGTGTAGCGATTCCACCTTCATGTGGGTCACAGACCACCACGCGACAATCCGGGACATGTTGCTCAACAACATCAATCAGGCGATCCAAAGGTGCCTCTGACCAAGCGTCATGCCGAGCCAAGGGCCAAATAGCCAGCGGCTGATCCGATAGCGGTGGCGAGCACCAGTAATTTCGGCGCAGCGTATTCCAATAACGCAAGAGCGCTAAAAAAACCAAGGCCAAGCCAGCAGCCAAATGCAAGTCCACAAACATCGGCAGGCCGTTCAGGCTCAGGTAACTAATGCCCAGCAACGCCGCAGGTAAAACAAGCAGCGCGGGAGTCAGAGAGCCAACACTCTTGATCTGCCCCCACAATGCCAAGCAGACGCAAAGCACAATCGCAAAAATGGCCTGCACCCAACGTGGCAGTTCAGCCATGTGGCGTTGATTCAACAAGTTGTCCAAAGCGGCCGCTAACGAATCGACGCCAGCCTGCATGCTGAACAAAGGGGTTGCATGAATATCATGCAAGCTGGGCGCTGTTGCACCGATGATGACAATTTTTCCGGCAAAGCTGGGAAAAATTACCAGTGGCTTTCCGCCCTCGGCTTGATCAAAAACATCAGCAAAAGAAATGTGTGGATAGGCTGGCCCCTCACGTCGCCAGGCAATCAATTCATCACGGTAATCAAGATATGAGCCACTCGATCTAGCGAGGTAAGCTTGATTCGCGACAGGATTGAGTGCAGCCAAAACACTCAACGGCAGTGACTGAATCGCGCTGCCGTCGGGCAATGGCTCTAGGTACCTATAACGTCTAAGCACGCCGTCATCGTCAACATAGCCGTTGTTAAAGCCTAAACGGCTCGCCGCCACCGCAGGGAGTGCCGGCGGAATCAGTGCCACTGTTGCGCGGCCAGAAACAGAATGGAGACCGGGAGCGACCCACAACTCCGGCAAAGCGGCCTCGGTTATTTCACTCACCTTGTCATTGATCTTCGGCAGGCGCACCACTGAAAAATGACTGTGCGTGCTGCGCTTCACAGCTTCGTTGAAGGCCGCATCGCCGCCTGGACTGATACGATCAGCATCCGAAAACAAAATATCCCAGACCACTGCGGAGGGCGACTGACCTTCGACGTAGTCAAGGACGGTAGCCAACGTGTCGCGAGGCCAGGGCCAGCGGCCGAACTCTTTGGTCATACGCGCCAAAGAGGCCTCATCAATATCAATAATCACAATGCGCGGATCAGGCGCGGCAACGAAAACGCGAGCACGCACCATCGCATCAAAACTTGACTTTGCCAGCCCCCCCGTTAACTTGAATATAAAAATATCAAGTACAACCCAGACGGAAAAAAGAAGCACCAAGCCCCAAGTGACTCGGCGAGTTGGCAGTGCACCGATACGGTCAAGCAACCGCTGCCAAGGAGTGCGCGTTTCAGTCATGCCGACCAATATCAGTCTAGGTTGACGATACGAACACGGCGATTTTCAGAAGCGAACGGGTCCGCGGTATTTGCCAACTGTGACGCGCCCTTGCCTGTCGCTACCAAGCGAGCATCCATAACGCCCCGCTTTTTGAGAAAGTCACTGACGGCATTGGCGCGTTGCTGGCTCAGCTTTTGGTTTTGATCGCTGCGACCCGTGGCGTCTGTGTGCCCTTCAATCGAGAAGTTGGAATGGAGCAACTCTTGGGACTGCAGGGCTTGTGACAGGTTAGCCAATGCTTGCTGACTTTCAGGGCGAACCCGCGCAGAGTTGAAGTCGAATTGAATCAGCAATGACAAAGAAGGTTTTTCAGGCGCAGCCGCCAGCGCTTCCCCGGAATTACCTGCGTTCTTGTCGTCTGCAGCGTTAGCAGAGACCGCCTCCACCGACAGGTTTCTCAAACCACGCGTTCGAGGCGCTTTGAGTTGCTGAATCATTTGCTCCGCGCTCGGTGCGACGGTTTGCGCAGCCGAGTACAAAGGAGATAGGAGGCCAAGCAGAACTAGGAATGTCAATCCGTTGTTCATAAAGTCAACTTTTGGTCTTTTTAAGAAAAATCACCCGATCAACGACTGAATCGCCTTTTTCGTCGTTTTTCAGCATAATTTCTGCATCAAACGCATGCGCAGATTTGTAATGTGTTTGATCTGACAAGCTCTTGAACATGTCAGACACAGACCAAAAACTGGTCACCAGACTGATGATCAAGAATGGATTTTTGGGATTTACGCTGGGTTTTGGCGGTACAACCTTCACAGAGCCGCCACCAGCCTCCACAGAAACCATCCAATGCTGAAGCCGATCAGGCAATGCGCTCGGGGTGACTTTGTCAAAGAAGGCGACTTCAACTTTGCTCAGCGGCTCCGACAAGGACGCCGTCAACTCACGGTCAAAGCTTTTTAGATCAACGAACGTTAGTTCGGGTTTTGCTACTGCCTTGTCTGCTGTGTAGGGCACATTTGATGCACAAGCGGTTACAAATAACAAAATCGCTAGACATAAATGGTTGCGGTATGTGTAGTGCGTCATAATTTATTAGCTTATCGCCAAATTGATTTAATTCATTATCAACGCAATAACGTAACTTAGGCTTACACGCCTGAATTCATCGAGCAAGTGCTAAACCTCAAAGAAAGTGCATCCCACTAGGCAGTAGTCGATTTAGACGATGAAAAATTCGGTTGAGCTCGACGATTTACATTGAAATATGAAAATCTGAGGAGTCGGGTCAAAGTGACGCAACACCAACACTTGCGTGTTCTTGGCTCTTTTAACGCAAAAATCTACAAGTTAAATTGTGAATTGTTGGTGCACCTCGGTCAGGCAGCTAGGCCGACGGGTGAAAGCAAAAGCCAAAAAACAAAAAACCCTTGTAAGTCAAAGACTTACAAGGGTTGATGTGCTTGGCGGAATCGGAGAGATTCGAACTCTCGATAAGGCTCTACACCCTATACTCCCTTAGCAGGGGAGCACCTTCGGCCACTCGGTCACGATTCCTAATAACAGCGTGAATTATCTCACGACTTTGCCCCGATTTCAGACAGCTTGGTCGAGGTCAAAGGCCTTGTGCAGTGCGCGTACCGCCAGTTCCATGTATTTCTCGTCAATCACGACCGAAGTCTTGATCTCGCTGGTCGAAATCATCTGAATGTTGATGCCCTCTTCGCTCAGCACGCGGAACATTTTGCTGGCAATGCCCACGTGACTGCGCATACCGATACCGACAATGCTGACCTTGCAAATTTTGGTGTCGCTGATGACCTCTTGTGCACCCAGTTTCGGAAGCACTTTGGCGTTGAGCAGCTCAACCGTTTTAGCGCAATCTTGACGGTTAACGGTAAAGCTGAAGTCAGTCTTGCCGTCGCGGCTGATATTCTGGATGATCACATCGACTTCGATATTGGCGTCGGCCACAGCGCCCAGAATTTGGTACGCAATGCCTGGGGTGTCGGGCACGCCGAGCACGGAGATTTTGGCTTCGTCGCGGTTGAATGCGATGCCCGATACGATGGCTTGTTCCATTTTTTCGTCTTCCTCAAAACTGATCAAAGTGCCGGACTTGGCTTCTTCGTTGATGTCAATGTCCCAATCGGTGAAGCTGGACAGTACGCGCAGCGGCACCTTGTATTTGCCGGCAAATTCGACTGAGCGAATCTGCAAAACCTTGGAGCCCATGGAGGCCATCTCCAGCATTTCTTCAAAGCTCACCGTGGCAAGACGGCGGGCTTCGGGGACCACGCGCGGGTCAGTGGTGTAAACACCATCGACGTCGGTGTAGATCAGGCATTCTTTAGCCTTCAGGGCGGCAGCAATCGCTACGGCCGAAGTGTCTGATCCGCCACGTCCAAGCGTGGTGACGTTGCCGCCAACGTCGACACCCTGAAAGCCGGTGATGATAACGACCCGGCCTGCGTCTAAATCGGCGCGCACGCGCTGATCGTCAATCGACTCGATACGGGCCTTGGTGAAGGCGCTATTGGTCTTGATGGTGACTTGCCAGCCGGCGTAGCTGACGGCGGGCATGCCCTCGGCCTGCAAGGCAATCGCCAGCAAGGCGCTTGAAGCCTGCTCGCCGGTGGCGGCCAGCGCGTCGAGCTCACGGGCGTAAGCGTCGTCTTGCTTAGTAGGCGACAGCTCTTTGGCCAAGCCGAGCAAGCGATTGGTTTCGCCGCTCATGGCGCTTGGCACCACCACAATTTGGTGGCCGGCACGGACCCATTTGGCCACGCGTTTGGCGACGTTTCGAATGCGCTCGGTTGAGCCCATGGAGGTGCCGCCGTATTTATGAACGATCAAAGCCATTGCAAAAAGTCAGTCAAAAAATGAGTTGCGAGGAGGTCAAAACAAGATGCACTAAGCATCAGCAAAGCCCATGATTATATCGGGCTCAACCACTGCAAATGGCTGACAACACGCAGCACATGGCCGGTGGCCACCTTGAGATGAATCTGGTGCCCGCGGGTGGTACAGACAGCCACTTGGTCCAGCAGTTGCGCCAGTTGCGCAGCACTGGGTCGGACTTGGTGGGACACCAGCAGCCAATGGCGCAGTACATTTGCCTGACGCGGCCGCGACAGCGCCTGCAACGCTTTGATAACGGGCGGACTGCCCACTTGCAGCAGGTCTTGCGCAGCGACTTCGTCCAACACTTCCTGCGCCTGCGCTGCATGGCTGGCGCTGCGCGAAAAGGTTTGCCGAAACTGCGGAAAGGCGTCGGCCAAGGCTGGCAACAGACGTGCACGAATGCGGTTGCGGGTGATTCGTTCGTCAGTGTTGCTCGGATCGTCGACGAAGGCGTGACCCGTGTGCTTCAGCCAGTGGCGCAAACTGGCACCTGGCACATCTAGCAATGGGCGCACAAACTGCACCCCAGCGCGTTCAAAAACAGCGGGCATGGCCGACAATCCCGCCAGACCAGCGCCGCGACTCAAGGCCAGCAAGATGGTTTCAACTTGGTCATCTGCATGCTGACCGAGCAACACTTGGCTCACGCCGAACGCACGTGCAGCGTCGGCCAAGCCGGTGTAACGCGCCTTGCGGGCGGCGTCTTCGGGACTCTCGCCAGAAGCGTGACCGGCGCTTACTTTGACCACGCGCAAGGGCACATTCAGCTGAGCGCAAACAGCAGCGCAATTGGTTTCGAATTGATCGGCAGCAGCTTGCAGGCCGTGGTTCACATGAATCGCCCTGACCTGCTCCGGCCAGAGCGCGCAAGCGGCGTGCAAGAGTGCTGTGGAATCGGCACCACCGCTGTACGCAACGGCCAAGGGCGCAGTCAAATCCGCGAAAGCCTCCAGCGCTACTTGCGCCGGATTGATGGAAGCAGGCCTTGCTTTAACTGGCTTCGGCTTTGGTGTCGGTGTAGCGGCCATAGCTTTGCAGACGATCGTAGCGACGGTCCAGCAGCTCCTTGACCTTCAGGTCGCTGACCTGGCGAAAAGCGTCGTTCAACGCACGCTTCAAGAATGCAGCCATTTGCTTGTGGTCACGGTGCGCACCACCGACGGGTTCATTGACAATTTTGTCAATTACACCCAAGGCCTTGAGCCGATGCGCCGTGATGCCGAGGGCCTCAGCGGCGACTTCGGCTTTGTCCGAGGTTTTCCAGAGAATCGAGGCACAGCCCTCTGGGCTGATGACCGAGTAGATCGAATACTGCAGCATGATGACTTGATCGGCCACCGAAATTGCCAATGCCCCGCCAGAACCACCCTCACCAATGATGGTGGTAATGATCGGCACTTCGAGCTGGGCCATCTCAAAGATGTTGCGGCCAATGGCTTCAGACTGACCGCGCTCTTCGGCGTCAATGCCGGGGTACGCACCGGGCGTATCAACGAAGGTGAACACCGGCAGCTTGAATTTTTCAGCGGTTTTCATCAGGCGCAGGGCTTTGCGATAACCCTCCGGCTTGCTCATGCCGAAATTACGCAAGCCGCGCTCTTTGGTGTCGCGGCCTTTCTGGTGACCCAGCACCATGCAAGCGTGGCCGTTGAAACGGGCCAAGCCACCAACGATGCTGAGATCGTCAGAAAAGTGACGGTCGCCATGCAGTTCAACGAAATCTGTGAAGATTTCGCTGATGTAGTCCAGCGTGTACGGACGCTCCGCATGGCGCGCGATCTTGGTGATCTGCCAGGGCGTGAGGTCGCTGTAAATGTCTTTGGTGAGCTGTTGACTCTTCTTGGCGAGCTGGTCGATTTCGTCAGAAATATCGACCGCTGACTCGCTTTGCACATAGCGCAGTTCTTCGATTTTTCCTTCGAGGTCTGCGATCGGTTGCTCGAAATCGAGGAAGGTTTTTTTAGCCATGACCTTGCTCCTTTGTATTTAGGGTTTTATTTCGCGGGCACAGGGCCGGCACATTCAAAATTGTCAAATCAGTAGTCAACCGGTACAGGGTCGAGTGAGCGCCAAATATACCAAGTCGCGACGGTGCAATAAGGCGCCCATGCACCAGCCACCTCGCGCGCGTCGCTGCGGCTGACGGATTCGCCAGAAAAATAACTCTTGCTGATGCCGTTGATCAGGCCCACATCGTCGAGGGGCAACACATTGGGCCGCATCAGATGAAAGATCAGGAACATCTCGGCAGTCCAACGGCCAATGCCGCGAATCGCGATCAACTCGGCGATGATGGCCTCGTCGTCCATCGTCTCCCAGTTTTTGACATGCACCGAGCCCGCGTCAAAATGCAGCGCCAGATCGACCAAGTACTCCACCTTGCGCGCGCTCAGGCCCGCTGCCCGCATGTCGTCTATTTTCAGTTTCAGCACATTGGCCGGTGTCATTTTCTTGGGCAGCACTTCAAAGCGATGCCAGACACTTTGTGCAGCTTTCACCGAGATTTGCTGACCGACGATGCTGCGCGCCAAGGTGCCAAATGCGTCACCACGCGACTGCAGACCGACGTCACCAAACTGAGGGATCAGCCGCTTCATGACGCGGTCTTTTTTAACCAAATGTTTGCAGGCCTCAGCCCAGTATGCTGGCACCATCATGGCGGGCGCGTCAGACTCTACGACTTCAACGACCTCATCCGCCCCAGGACCGGTTTTTGCCAACAGTTTCATGCCTTGACCTCCCAAGTGGTGCCACTTGGCGCGTCTTTGAGCAAGATGCCGCGCTCCAGCAAATTTTGGCGAATACGGTCAGCGCCTGCAAAGTCTTTGGCCAGTTTGGCGGCTGCGCGTTCAGCGATCAGGCCTTGAATGGTCGCGTCGTCCAGCGCTGCGCCGGCTTTCAAAAAAGCGGCGGGCGAGCCTTGCAACAAACCGAGGCAAGCGCCCAAGGCCTTGAGCAGGCCCGACAGCTGCGCAGAGCCAGTGCGATTCACTTCCCCGGCCAAATCAAACAACACGGCAATCGCTTCCGGCGTGCCGAAGTCTTCGTCCATCGCGGCTTTGAATCGTGCCGAATAAGGCTCGGCCCAATCAATCTCCACCACGGCAGGCGGCACCAAATCCAACGCTGTGTAAAGCCGCTTGAGCGAGTTGCGCGCATCGTCAAGATGCACGTCGCTGTAATTCAGCGCGCTGCGGTAGTGAGCGCGGATGATGAAGAAGCGCACGGTCTCTGCGTCGTACTGCGCCAGCACCTCGCGGATGGTGAAAAAGTTGCCCAAAGACTTGGACATCTTTTCGTTGTCGACCCGGACAAAACCGTTGTGCACCCAGAAGCGCGCCAGCGGTTTGCCGTTGGCGCCTTCGCTTTGGGCGATTTCGTTTTCATGGTGCGGGAACTGCAAATCTGCACCGCCGCCGTGAATGTCAAAGCTTTCGCCCAGCGTCTGGCAGCTCATGGCCGAGCACTCGATGTGCCAACCGGGCCGGCCTTTGCCGTAAGGAAAACCCAAGGCAGCGGCGTCCCACTTGGCATCTTCGGGCTCGCTGTCTTTGGCGGACTTCCAGAGCACAAAGTCGAGCGGGTCTTGCTTGCCGTCAAGCACGGCCACACGCTCACCCGCGCGCAATTCGTCGAGTGACTTGCCAGACAACTTGCCGTAACCCGGAAACTTGCGCACAGCAAAGTTAACGTCACCGCTGCTTGCTTGGTAAGCCAAGCCTTTGGTTTCAAGCGTCGATATCAGCGCCAGCATCTGCGGCACGTAGTCGGTGGCGCGGGGCTCCAGCGTGGGCGGCTCAATACCGAGGGCACCAATGTCTTGGTGCATGGCGACGATCATCTCGTCGGTCAGGGCGCGAATGGTGATCCCGCGTTCGACGGCGCGCTTGATGATTTTGTCGTCAATGTCGGTGATGTTGCGCACGTAGGTGACTTGGTAGCCACTGGCGCGCAGCCAGCGCTGCACCACGTCAAAAGCCATCATCATGCGGGCGTGACCGATATGACACAGGTCATAAATCGTCATGCCGCACACATACATACGCACGTGGCCAGGCACCAACGGCAAAAATTCTTCTACGTCACGCGACAGCGTGTTGTAAATGCGAAGGCTCATGAATGGGAAGGAAAGCTGGGGGTGGGAAGCTGGAAAGCCGGAACGAGCAAAGGGGAGAGTGCAGACTATACCCGCCCGCTACAATCTTTTTTCAGTATAGGCGAGCCGTCAGACACGCTGGCAAAAAGATCCGAGCGCCACCCAACACCAAACTATGCACACTTTCGCCCATACCGTTCAAAAAGCAACCACCCTTGTCTTGGTGTGGGGCGCATTGGCCGGCGCCCTCCTGCCCGGCGCAGTTCACGCTCAATACTACGCAACGCCCCTAGCGCCGCACATTGATGACTACACGGCTGTCACCAAACTGGTCAGCGCTAAGCAACTCAAAGAAGCCCTCGTCAAAGCTGACTTGTACCTTGAAGGCAAGCCCAAAGATCCGCAAATGCGTTTCATCAAGGGCGTGGTCCTCACCGAAATGGGCCAGACCGCTGATGCCATCAACCTTTTCACGACGCTGACGCAAGACTACCCTGAGTTGCCCGAGCCCTACAATAATCTGGCTGTTCTTCACGCTGCTCAAAACCAGTTTGAGCAGGCGCGCAGCGCCTTGGAAATGGCCATCCGCACAAATCCGAGCTACGCCACCGCCCATGAAAATTTGGGCGATGTGTACCTTCAACTGGCCAGCCAGTCTTACAGCAAAGCGCTGAAACTAGAGCCGAATAAAACCAGTGTGCAGCCCAAACTGGCGTTGATTCGCACGCTGTTTGGCAACAAACCTTGAGGTTCCAATTGAATTTAAAACACAGCGCTCTGCAACGCCGCGCCCTCCCCGCCTTGGCCATGGCTTGCCTGCTGGCTGCCAGCGGCTGGCAGTCCGTCTGGGCTAACGCTGCGCCAAAAGTAAAGTTCGCCACCAGTGAAGGTGATTTTGTCGTCGAGGTGTATCCAGACAAAGCCCCCAAAACAGTTGAGAATTTTTTGCAATACGTCAAAGACAAGCACTACGACGGCACGATCTTTCACCGCGTCATCAACAACTTCATGGTGCAAGGCGGCGGATTTGACGCCAAGTTTGCCGAGAAAGCAGGACGCCCACCGGTGCGGCATGAAGGCCAGTCAGCACTCGCCAAAGGCGGCGACAAAAACACCGTCGGCACCCTGGCCATGGCCCGAACCAATGACCCGCATTCAGCCACCGCGCAATTTTTCATCAACGTCAAAGACAACGACTTTCTGAACCCAACGATCATTCCACCAGGCGACCCGGTGCCGCGCTTTGAATACCAAGGCCAAGTCTATGAAAACACGCCGCGCGCCAAGTTGGTGAACGCGACGCAACTCTTTGGCTACACCGTCTTTGGCAAGGTGGTCAGCGGCATGGACGTGATCAACAAGATCAAGTCCGTGCCCACTGGCGCAGGCGGGCCTTTCCCAAGCGATGTGCCTAGGGCACCAGTTCTTATAAAATCAGCCTCTTTGATTAACTAAAACTACACCATGAGCAACCCAAAAGTCGAACTCCACATTGCCGATCACGGCGTCATCACCCTTGAACTCGATCAAGACAAGGCACCCAAGTCGGTCGCCAACTTCCTGTCTTACGTCAACAAGGGCCACTACGACAACACGGTATTTCACCGCGTGATCCCAGGCTTCATGGTGCAAGGCGGCGGTTTCGAAGTCGGCATGAAACAAAAACCAACCGACGGCGAGATTGAAAACGAAGCCAACAACGGCTTGAAAAACAACCATTACACAGTCGCCATGGCACGCACCAGCGCACCGCACTCGGCCAGCTCACAGTTTTTCATCAACGTCTCAGACAACGACTTTTTGAACCACACCGCACCGAGCGCTTCAGGTTGGGGTTATGCCGTGTTCGCCAAAGTGGTGTCAGGCAGCGAAATCATTGACAAGATCGCAGCCGTTAAAACCGGCCGCAAAGGCTTTCATGACGACGTGCCGCAAACCGACGTGATCATCGAAAAAGCCGTGGCCCTGGCCTGATCATCGCCACCCCATGACCGTGCCCCAGATTGCCGAGCTGCAAGCTCCCGCTGTCTGGGGCACGGTCGATTTCATTTCAGACCTGCACCTGACCGCTGAAGAGCCTGCGACCTTCGCGGCTTGGCAGCGTTACCTAGCGTCGACGCCAGCAGATGCCGTCTTCATCTTGGGCGACCTGTTTGAGGTCTGGGTCGGCGACGACGCTGTGGGCCGAAACTCAAACCCCGCACTGAGCTTTGAAGACCGCTGTATGAAGGTGTTAGCCCAAGCAGGCGGCCGTCTAGCGCTGTTCTTCATGCATGGCAACCGCGACTTTCTGGTCGGCCAGCGCTTGATGGACCTGTGCCACGCCACGCTGCTCAATGACCCGACAGTCTTGCACTTTGCTGATCAACGTTTTTTGCTGTCACATGGCGATGCGCTGTGTCTGGCCGATACCGAGTACCTGCAGTTTCGCCAGCAAGTGCGAAGCCCTGATTGGCAAGACAGTTTTTTAGACAAGCCCTTGGCTGAGAGGCAAAGCATCGCCCGCGGACTGCGCACCCAAAGTGAGGCGCGCAAGCAGTCGGGCCAAACCTATGCCGATGTCGATACGGATGCGGCCAAGCAGTGGCTGACTGCCGCTGGCGCCAACACGCTGATTCATGGCCACACCCACCAGCCCAACCAACACGCGCTTGGCGATAGCCTGAGCCGCGTGGTGTTGAGTGATTGGGATGCCGCCGCCAGACCGCCTCGGGCTGAGGTCTTGCGGCTAACGCATAACGGCCTGCAACGCTTGCCGCTGAGCGTCTAGCCTCAGCCTTAAGCAGACCTCATGCTGACGTGGCTACGCCAACACCTTCCATTCATTGGATTGGCCCAGCGAAGCCAGCCCGCCATTCCCGACGCCTTATGGCTGAGCACGCTGCAGGCTTATCCATTTTTAACGGCCGACAGCACCAACGACCCCGCGCAGTTACGCGCGATGGTGGCTGAGTTTTTGGCAGACAAAGAATTCAACGGCGTTCATGATCTGCACATCACGGATGCCATGGCCGT
>JBEDKR010000001.1:0-19969 GCA_041172005.1 Pseudomonadota bacterium | reverse complement strand
CTTTCCACCGTGGCGCAGGACTGATCAAACACATTGATGTAGCTGCACGGGCCCGAGGCCATCGAGGCCGTGCCTTTGACATCAGCGCCACGCGGGCGGATGCGTGAAAAGTCATAGCCGACACCACCGCCGCGGCGCATGGTTTCGGCGGCTTCGCGCAGCGCTTCGTAAATGCCGGGGTAACCCTCGTCATCCATGCCTTGAATGCAGTCACCGACCGGCTGCACAAAGCAGTTGATCAGCGTCGCTTGAATTTTGGTGCCGGCCGCGCTCATGATGCGGCCAGCGCCAATCGCGCCGGCATGCAGGTTGGCTAAAAACAGCGCCTCGTGGTGCGCGCGTTGGGCTTCCGGCTCGACCGATGCCAATGCGCGTGCGACGCGCCGGTAGACGTCTTCTGCGCCGGTTTCGCCGGCCTTGAGGTACTTCTCGCGAAGCACATCCAAGCTGATCGGTTGGGTTGCTGTGATGTCTTGCGGGCGTGATGGAGTCATGGCTCAAGCTTAACGATGCAAAGTGAAAGTCACCTTGTCGTGCATCAAAGACCTGTACTGCTCTACCAGCAAACAGCGCAGCTGGCAGCAGGCTAGCGCCGCGTACCCGCTGAGCCAGACCGGTTTTTCGCCGAAGCCGGTGTGCATTGCGCGCACAGCAGGCTGGCCAGCCGGTGCAATGCTTGCCAACCATCGGCCGGCCAATCAGGCTGCTTCAGACCTTTGACGATGCCATCGACCTTGTGGGCGGCTTGCAGCAGGTTGGCCAGCGCGGCGTCGTCGATTTGCGGCAGCACCCGTTCAAAGAGTTTTTCTTTAGCGCCCCAGACGCGGTTTTCTCGCAGTGCCATCGGCATCGGCCTGCCGGCGGACATGGCGTCTTTGACGCGTTTGAGGCTGCGGATGTCCTCGGCCAGCGCCCAGTGCACCAGCACTTCGGCTTCGCCTTCGGATTGCAGGCCGTCAAGCATGCGCGCCACGCGCACGCCTTGACCGGCGAGTACGGCCTCAGAGAGTTTGAAGACGTCATAACGGGCGACATTCAGCACCGCGTTTTCGACTTGGTCAAAACTCAGCACTGACGGTTGGCGCGAATTAAGGGCCGGATAGAGCAGGGCGAGTTTTTGGATTTCCTGATGCGCCGCCAACAGATTGCCTTCGACCCGGTCGGCAAAAAACTGCAGCGTGCGCTGGCCTTCTTCGCCGGGGGCGACTTGCAGTCCGTGCTGCTGCATCCGCTGAGCAATCCAGGTCGGCAGGTTGCGGCGGTCAATCGGGTCGAACTTGATGCTGACGCCATAACTTTCCAGCGCACCAAACCAAGCGCCCTTGGCGGTCGTGCTGTCGAGTCGGGGCAGCAGCACCAGCGTCAAGGTGGTGTCGTCGCCTTGTGCACGTTCGGCGATTTGCTGCAGCGCGACCGAACCCTCTTTGCCGGGCTTGCCGCTGGGGATGCGGATTTCAACGATCTGTTTGTCGGCAAACAAGCTCAGCGAGCCGCCGCTGGCGAGCACTTCACTCCAGTCAAAGTGCGCGCCAGACGCGGTGTGGACTGTGCGCTCGGTGTAGCCCTGCGAGCGCGCGAAGGCGCGCAGCGCATCGGCGCATTCTTGAATCAGCAAGGGTTCATCGCCGTGCAGGACGTACAGGCTTCTCAGCCCGCGCTGAAGGTGTTCGGAGAGTTGCGCGCTGGCCAGTTGCATGGGGCAAAGTTTAACGGTGTCCACTGGCTGCCTGAATTTGTCTTAGGATAGTTTCTCCGTTAATTTTTCAAAAGACAAAGGATGAGTTTGAACGCCAGCACCGCTTCCCCGGTTCGCCTGATCGGCGCCCCCACGGATGTGGGGGCCGGCAGCCGCGGTGCCTCGATGGGGCCAGAGGCTTTGCGTGTGGCGGGTTTGCAGGGTGCATTGCAGTCGCTGGGCTTGCAGGTGAGCGACCACGGTAATCTCAGTGGCCCGGGCAATCCTTGGCTGCCACCAGTCAACGGCTACCGTCATTTGCACGAAGTCGCCGCTTGGAACCGCGCGGTACATGAAGCGGTCTACGCCGCCCTTGCTGCGAGTGATCTGCCCTTGCTGATGGGCGGCGACCACTGCTTGGGCATCGGCTCTGTCAGCGCGGTGGCGCGCCATTGCCGCGAGCGCGGCAAACAACTGCGCGTGCTGTGGCTGGACGCGCACGCCGATTGCAATACCAACCTGCTCACGCCCACCGGCCATCTGCACGGCATGCCGGTCGCCGTGTTGTGCGGCTTGGGGCCTGTCGAGTTGACGCAGATCGGCGGCACTTGTCCTACGCTGCAACCGGCGGTGTTTCGGCAAATCGGCATACGCAGTGTGGATGCCGGAGAGAAGCGGTTGTTGAGTGATTTGCAACTGACGGTTTTTGACATGCGGTACATCGACGAAATGGGCATGCGCAGCACCATGCAGTCCGCGCTGGCTGGGCTCGATGCCGAGACCCATTTGCACGTGAGTTTTGATGTGGATTTTCTGGATCCGAGCGTGGCGCCCGGTGTCGCCACCACCATCCGCGGAGGCCCGACTTACCGCGAAGCCCAGCTCTGCATGGAGATGATCGCAGACACCGGTCTACTGGCCTCACTCGATGTGATGGAGCTCAATCCGGCTCTGGATGTGCGTAATCAGACCGCTGAGGTGGCCGTCGATCTGGTGACCAGCTTGTTTGGGAAAACCACGCTCCTGCGACGTTAGTTCGAAGCTCATGCCCATGAGCTGCCAGTTTTAAAGGGATTGAACAGCTGCCAGACGCCGCATGACTTGCTGGACGATGTCACTTTGCATGTCGCGGTAAAGCAGGCCTTCTTCGGCTTCTTTGGCCAGCACTGCCGATTCGTTGAAGCTGATGTCGCGCTGCTGCTGCAACTCGGCACGTGGAATCAATTCTTTGCCTTGGGGCGTGCGCAGCCTGAAGGAAAAAAGCAGGCGCAACTGGAACTCACGGACCAAGCCCGCAGCGTTGGTGGCGACCACGATCTTTTGACGCTGGTCAAAAAGCGGGTCGAGGATCACGTCCGACTTCATCATCAACTGGGCGTCCGTGTTCACAAGCAGATTGCTGTTGGCCGCCAGCGCGCGCTTGAGCTCGTTACCCAAGGTGGAGCCTTCGGGCATGTTGACGTAGATGGATGTGAAGGCGAAGTTGGGCGCAGCGCGCAGCTTGAAGCCGCAACCTGCCGTGGCCAACAAGGCGCTGGTACCCACTGCAGACGCGGACAGCAATAAATGACGACGTTGCATGGTGTTCCTGTTCTTCAAATGACGATGTTGACGAGGCGACCGGGCACCACAATGACTTTTTTGGCGGAAGCGCCATTGGCTGCGCGCACAAAGGCCTCTGAGGCCAGCGCGGCGGCTTCAATCGCCACTTTGTCGGCGCCAGCCGGCACGGTGACCGAGCCGCGCAGCTTGCCGTTGACTTGCAACATCAGCTCAATCTCGTCTTGCAGCAGTGCGCTGTCATCGATCTCGGGCCACGCAGCGTCGAGCAAGTCGCCGTGTTGATCAGCGTAGCCGAGGTCGGCCCACAAACCGTGCGCGATGTGCGGCGTGGCGGGGTAGAGGCAGCGAAGCAAAATACCAAAGCCTTCGCGCAGCACGGCCAGCGACGCTGTGTTGATTTCACCCTTGAAGTCTTCCAGTGCGTTCAGCATCTTCATGCCGCCCGAGACCACGGTGTTGTATTGCATGCGTTGGTAGTCGTAGTCGACTTGCTTGAGCACGGTGAAAACTTCGCGCCGCAGCGTCTTGGTGTCTTTGTCCTGAACACCAGACGACGCCTCATCCGCCACCAGGGTGGAGAGTTTGACGCCAAAGTTCCAGACACGTCGCAAGAAACGGTAAGAGCCTTCAACGCCTGCGTCATTCCACTCCAGCGTGGCTTCCGGCGGTGCCGTGAACATGGTGTACAGGCGCGCGGTGTCGGCGCCGTACTTGCCGATCAAATCTTGCGGATCGACGCCGTTGTTCTTGCTCTTGCTCATGGTGCCCACGCCTTCGTAGGTGATGAGCGTGCCGGCGGGCAGCGTGCCCTTGGCTTCCTTGAGCTTGGCGCCTATGACTTTGCCGGCGGCGTCATGCAGGTCTTCGACCTCTTGCGGCCAGAAGTATTCGATGCCGCCTTTGTCTGACTTGCGCGAGTAAATGTGGTTCAGCACCATGCCTTGCGTCAGCAGCTTGGTGAAGGGCTCGTCAATCTTGACCAAGCCCAAGTCGCGCATGACCTTGGTCCAAAAGCGCGCATACAAAAGGTGAAGAATGGCGTGCTCAATGCCGCCGATGTATTGGTCCATCCCGCTGCCGCCGGTGGCCAACGTTTGGTCGCGCATCCAGTAGTCGGTGCCGGCACCGACCATCTGTTGATCGTTTTTCGGATCGCAATAGCGCATGAAATACCACGATGAGTCGACAAACGTGTCCATCGTGTCAGTCTCGCGCCGCGCCGGCTGGCCGCACACAGGGCACACAACACCCGCATGAAAGCCCACGTGCTTGACCAGCGGATTGCCGGATCCATCAGGCACACAGTCCTGCGGCAAGATCACCGGCAGGTCTTTTTCAGGCACCGGCACCGCGCCATGCTCAGCGCAATGAATGATCGGAATCGGCGTGCCCCAGTAACGCTGACGGCTGACGCCCCAGTCACGCAAACGCCAAGTAGTTTTCTTTTCGCCCAGACCTTTGGCAGCCAACGAAGCAGCCACAGCATCGACACAAGGCTTGAAAGCCAGACCATCAAACGGCCCTGAATTGACCGCAATACCAGCACCCTTTTCAGCATACCAATCGTGCCAAACAGTCGCATCGAAAACACGCAAGGACGGTGCCCCGTCCGATTTACCCGAAGCAAAAGATACGACAGGCTTGATCACCAGCGAATACTTCAAGGCAAACGCAAAGTCGCGTTCATCATGCGCCGGCACACCCATCACCGCGCCGTCGCCATACGACATCAGCACATAGTTGCCCACCCACACCTCGACTTGCTCGCCCGTCAACGGATGCGCCACAAAAAGCCCCGTCGGCATGCCCTTTTTCTCTTGCGTGGCGAGTTCAGCTTCCGTCGTACCGCCCGACTTGCACTCTTCCAAAAACGCCGACAGCTTTGGCTGCGCAGTCGCCGCATGCAAGGCCAGTGGATGTTCCGGTGCCACCGCGCAAAACGTCACACCCATGATGGTGTCCGGACGCGTCGTGAACACATACATCTTGCCGTCGGTTAGTAACGCGCCAGAGGCATCTCGAATGGCGTGCGTGAACGCAAAACGCACGCCTTCGCTCTTGCCAATCCAGTTCTCTTGCATCAAGCGCACGCGCTCTGGCCAGCCCGACAGCGTGGCCTTGTCGTTGCCGACCTGCACGTGGTCCAGCAGCTCTTGCGCGTAATCGGTGATCTTCAAGTAGTAGCCGGGGATCTCGCGTTTTTCAACCACCGCGCCGGTGCGCCAGCCCTTGCCGTCGATCACTTGCTCATTGGCCAGCACGGTCATGTCGACCGGGTCCCAGTTGACGACTTGCGTCTTGCGGTAGGCGATACCTTTGTCGAGCATCTTCAAAAACAACCACTGGTTCCACTTGTAATAAGTCGGGTCGCAGGTGGCGATTTCGCGACTCCAGTCGACCGCCAGACCCATCGCCTGCATCTGCTTTTTCATGTAAGCGATGTTGTCGTAGGTCCACTGCGCGGGCGGCACATTGTTTTTCAGCGCGGCGTTTTCAGCCGGCAAACCAAAGGCGTCCCAACCCATCGGCATCAGGACGTTGTAGCCCTTCATGCGCAGGTAGCGCGTGAGCATGTCGTTGATGGTGTAGTTGCGCACGTGGCCCATGTGCAGCTTGCCGCTGGGGTAGGGCAGCATGGAGCAAGCGTAGTACTTGCCCTTGGGCTTTTTGCCGCTGGTGTCTTCGGTGACGCGGTAGGCATCGACGGCAGTCCATTGGGCTTGAGCGTTGCGCTCGACGTCGAGGTGCTGGTATTTGTCTTGCATGAGAAGCCGGGTAAGTCGAATGAAGCGCTGATTTTAGGTCTTGCGCTGGTGGGCGATCAACAGAGGTCAGGGGCTGGCTGCTTTGGCTGATGCTGCTGGGGCTGCGGGAGCGTCGGTGACAAAGCCGATGCGTGTCAGTCCGGCTTTTTGCGCCACGCCCAGCACCTCAATGACCTTGCCATAAGGCGCGTTCTCGTCGGCGCGAAGCTGCACTTCGGTGTCGGGTTGCAGGGCTGCAGTGCGCGCTAGGCTTTGACTGAGTTCGGGGAGAGGGACGGCGCGGTTGTCTAGGTACGCTTGACCGGCGCGGTCCACCACCAGCGAGACGCTGGGCATGGTGTCAGTCGTGGACGCAGCGTCTGTCTTGGGTAGCTCCAGCTTGACCGACGAGGCTAGCAAGGGCGCAGTGAGAATGAAGATGACCACCAGCACCAGCATCACATCGACCAGCGGCGTGACGTTGATGGCGCTCATGGGCTCGGTGCCATGGTTGCGCTCGAGTCGGCCAAACATCAGGCGTTACCGTTGCTGGTGCCGATATTTTTTTCGGGCGCTTTCAGCAGTAATTCGCGAAGGTCTCTGGCAAAGCCTTCAAGGTCGGCTTCGATGCGGTTGACGCTGCGACCGAGGACGTTGTAGGCCAGCACAGCCGGAATGGCCACGGCCAAACCGGCGGCGGTCATGATGAGGGCTTCGCCGACCGGGCCAGAAATTCGGTCGATGGTGATTTGTCCGGCAGCGCTCATGCCGACCAGCGCGTGGTAAATACCCCAGACCGTGCCGAGCAAGCCGACAAAAGGCGCGGTGGCGCCAACGGTCGCCAGCAGGACTTGGCCGAATTGGAGCTTGTTCAGCACGCCGTGCAAAGCGTCACGCAACAGGCGGGTGAGTTGCTGGCGGCGGTCGCCTTCTGAAGCCAGCGTGCCAGTGCTGTGGGTGCGGCTGGCCAGCAGCAGCGGCCTGACCAGTGCGTCACGGTCAAAGGCCTGGACTTGTTGGTCGGCTTCTGCCAAGGAGGCTGATTGCCAGAAGGCGGCGGTGCTGCGTTTGACGTCGCCAGCAGCGCGATGCAGCAGCCAGCTTTTCCAGAGAATAACGACCCAGCAGCTGACAGACATCAAGAGCAACAGCGCGGCTACCAGCCGGCTGACGGCGTCACCTTGCAACACCGTGTCTAGCGCGGTCATTTCAAATTCAACACGTCAAACATGTCGAATAGGCCTTGCCGCTGACCCGCCAAAAAGCGGCCGGCGCGCAAGCTGCCTTGGGCGTAGGTAGCCCGGCTCGATGACTTGTGGGTGATCTCGATGCGCTCGCCGGTGCCGGCAAACAGCACGGTGTGGTCGCCGACGATGTCACCGCCGCGGATGGTGGCGAAGCCGATGCTCGACGGGTCACGCTCGCCGGTGACGCCTTCTCTAGCGTAGACAGCGCAGTCTTTGAGGTCGCGCCCGAGGGCGTCGGCGATGACCTCGCCCATTTTTAAGGCGGTGCCCGAAGGCGCATCCACTTTGTGGCGGTGGTGAGCTTCGATGATCTCGATGTCATAGCCGGTGGAGAGTGCCTTGGCGGCCATCTCTAGCAATTTCAGGGTGACGTTCACGCCGACGCTCATGTTGGGCGCCATGACGATCGCGATGTCTTTAGCGATATCCGCGATCTCGGCTTTTTGGGCCTCGCTGAAACCGGTGGTGCCAATCACCGCATTGACGCCGAGTTGGCGGCAGATCTGCAGATGCGCGAGGGTTCCTTCGGGGCGGGTAAAGTCGATCAGCACGTTGGCGCCGGTCAGCCCCAAGCGCAGGTCTGCGGAGATGCGGATACCGCTGTGTTGTCCGGCGAAAGCTGCGGCATCGAGGCCGATGGCCGGGCTGTCCGCACGGTCAAGCGCGCCAGAGAGCTGAAGATCGTCAGCCGCACGGACGGCTTCCACCAGCATTTGGCCCATGCGTCCGGTCGCTCCGGCAATGGCAATATGCAGCGGCTGTGGCGCTGCGCCCGTCAGACCCGCGCTCACTGGCGTGGGCTTTCAAGTGGAGGGTAGCTGGCGACTGGAGGCTGGGCGCGCGTGGTTTCAGCCGCAGGCGTTGGCGCAGGCATTTTTTTGGCAGCTGCTTCCAATTGGGCTGGGGTGGCTTCGAGTGGCGGCACCTTGCCGAGTTTGCGGCGCCTGTCCATTTGGGCAATGAACTCGGTTTCGCTGGGCATCGCATCACCTGAAAAAGTGTCGAGCATGTCGCCTTTGAAAAACACGGAGTAGCTGAAAGCTTGGGATGGCACGCCTTGGCGGCGCAGCGTGAACACATAGTCCCAGCGATCAGCGTGAAAAACGCTGGCTAGCAGTGGTGTGCCCAGCACATTGCGCACGTCGTTTCGGCTCATGCCGGCACGCAACTGGCCGACTTGTTCGCTCGAAATGAAATTACCCTGAACCACGTCGGCGCGGAAAGGCGTGAGCCAAGTAGTTGGGCTGAAAATACTGGCACTCGAACGGGGTGCCGAGGTGCTGCTGCTGGCACAAGCTGTCAGCATGGCGCATGCTGTGACAATCAGGCCGGCCAAGATGGGGGAGCGGTGGTGTGCAGGCATGACAATAGGTGAAACGATATGATGGATCATTGTAGCGGTTGGGTGCAGTTTGTCATTGGGCGCGACGCCTTGTTCATCCCCTGAGATATCCCTGAGAAAATCCATGAGCAACATTGATGAGTTAAAAAGTACAGGCCTCAAGGCGACGCTGCCACGACTGAAAATCTTGGAGATTTTTCAGGCTGGCAAGCAGCGCCACATGACGGCCGAAGATGTCTTTCGGGTGCTGCTTGAAGACCGCTCCGACATTGGTTTGGCCACGGTTTACCGCGTGCTGGCGCAGTTTGAGCAGGCCGGCTTGCTGAATCGCAGCAACTTTGAATCGGGCAAGGCGGTTTACGAGCTCAATGAAGGCCAGCACCATGACCATTTGGTGTGTCTGGATTGCGGCAAAGTGGAAGAGTTTTACGACGCTGAGATTGAAAGTCGGCAACACGACGTGGCCCTGGCCAAGGGTTTCAAGATTGCAGACCATTCGCTGTCTATTTATGCCAATTGCACCAAAACTGAGTGCCCGCATCGGCCGGTGTCGCGTCACCACGCTTGAGGTTTGACTGGGCGGCGGGGTTTCTGAGTTCTCAGTCGCCGCGCTCCATGGCCTTGCGGTGCCGCTCGACAAAATCTTCGTAGGTATTGACACCGCGCAACTGCAGGATGGCATTGCGGACCGCAGCCTCCACCAGCACCGCGATGTTGCGACCGGCCTCGACTTGAATGATCACTTTGCGCACCGGGATACCGAGCAAGTCCTGCGTCAGAGGTTCGTACGGAATACGCTCGTATTCACGCTCCAGTGTTTCACGCCGGACCAGATGCACGATCAGCTTGAGGCGGAGTTTGCGGCGCACGGCCGTCTCGCCAAAAATCGCCTTGATGTCGAGCAAACCAATACCTCGCACTTCAAGCAGGTTTTGCAAGAGCTCCGGGCAGCGGCCCTCGATAGTCGTCTGGTTGATGCGAAACAGATCGACCGCGTCATCCGCCACCAAGCCATGACCGCGTGAAATCAGCTCTAAACCGAGTTCGCTCTTGCCCAGACCGGATTCGCCGGTGATCATCACGCCCATGCCCAAAATGTCCATGAACACGCCGTGCATTGAGGTGCGGTCAGCAAAGTGTTTGGACAGGTAGGCGCGCAGCACATCAATCACGAAAGCGGCAGATTCCGGGGTTGCAAACATCGGCAACTGGCCGCGCTCGCACATGGAAAGCAAGGTGTCGGGCGCGGTCTGGCCGTCTGCAACCACCAGCACAGGGGGCTCCAGCGTGATGATGCGCGATATGCGTCGGGCGCAATCTTCCTTGCTGCCCTTGGTCAAGTAGGCCACTTCGCGCTCACCGAGTATTTGCACCCGATACGGGTGGATGTAATTCAGGTAACCGACCAAGTCAGCGCCCGAGCGGGCGGCCCGAACCGCGACTTCATCAAAGCGTCGCTCTGAGGCGCCGAGTCCAGCCACCCATTGCCACTTCAAGGCGGCGCGGTGGTCCTCGAACAAGGCTTCAGCACTGACAACGGTGGGTTTCATGCTGGGGTGCGAATCAGGTCAGGGGTTGGTGTGGGCCGAGTGCCAAGTGGCGATGAGCTGGTGCAAGTCGGTGGTCTGGCTGCTGAGCTTGAGCTGCTCGCGCAGACCGCTGTCACTCAACATCTCAGCAATCTCCGACAGGATCTCAAGGTGTTTCTGCGTCGCAGCTTCGGGCACTAACAGGAAAATCAACAGGCGTACGGCTTGTTCGTCAGGCGCATCAAAGCCAATCGGGGAGGCCAGCTGAAAAACGGCAGCCAAGGGGGATTTCAAGCCTTTGATGCGGCCGTGCGGAATCGCCACGCCATGACCCAAGCCAGTCGAACCCAGTCGCTCACGGGCAAACAGGCTGTCCGTGACGAGGGCGCGGTTCAGCCCGTGCAGGTTTTCAAAAAGCAGGCCAGCTTCTTCAAACGCGCGTTTTTTACTGGTGGCTTCGAGGCCGACCAGAATTTGGGCAGGTGGGAGTATTTGCGAGAGCCGGTTCATAACAATCATCAGGTCGCCGAATTATGCACTTGCTAAAGCCAGCGCCACCAAGCACCCATAAAAAAGCCGCCAGAATGATCGGGCGGCTTGGTTGAGGCCTGACTGCACAAAGGCGCAGTCTAGCCATTCGGGAGGCGTAAATTCAAGCTTGATACTTGGCCGCTACGTGATGGTGATCTTGGGTTTTGTCTTTGTAGCGACCGACTTGCCGGTCTAGCTTGTCGGTCAGTTCGTCGACCGCCGCGTAGAGGTCTGCGTGGGAGCTTTCAGCAAACAGGTCACGGCCCTTAACGTGCACATTGCACTCGGCGCGTTGTCGCAGTTCTTTCTCTTTCATGTTGTCAACCGTCAACAGGACTTTGATGTCGACCACTTGGTCAAAATGCCGGGCAATTCGATCCAGTTTAGAGGTCACGTAGCCGCGCAATGCCGGCGTCACTTCAAGGTGATGGCCGCTGATCGTCAAGTTCATAAAAGACTCCTTTTCCATTGGGAAGGGGGTTTTAAAAGCACCAGCAGGACAAGATGGCCTGATGGCTCACGGAACTTCGCTTTCAACTTCACTATGCACCTGAAGGCCAGCAATTGCAATCGTGCACTGCAACAAAATGCAGTTCTTGTCGAGTGTGCGTTTTTTGTAATTCTTTTGAATCCTTTTGGCGTGTTGCTGTCGCACGCGGCTTACGACATTCAGGCCCCTCATCAAATTTTCTTGAGTCCGGTGCCATAATGCCGGCCATGTTCAATGACGGAGAAATCCTTGGAAAGCAGTCCTAGTTGCTAGCTTTCAATCCCGCAGGGTAAAGACTGCGCTGGGGTTGAAAGCGATGCACATCCACCAACCCCCGCCTCGCATGGCCTTGATTTGGCCCCTGCGTGTCCCCCCTTGAATCTCCCTGGGAGTCCGTCATGATCAATATTTTCACGCTCGTTAATGGGCGACTATTCCAGGAAGAAATCGAATCCTTGGAGGAGTTGTCTAAGTTCAGCCCGATCTGGGTCGACTTGGAGTCCCCGACGCCTGAGGAAAAATACTGGATCAAGCAGTATTACGGTCAGTCCATCCCTGACAACGTGATGGACGAGGACATTGAGGAATCAGCCCGTTTTTACGAAGAAGACAACGGCGAGTTACACATCCGTTCTGACTTTTTGATTGCCGATGCGGATGAACCCCGCACAGTCCGGGTCGCTTTCATCTTGAACCTCGTCAACGATGACCTGAAAAACAAGGGTGTGCTGTTTTCTATCCATGATGAAGACGTGCCGGTGTTCCGCTTGCTGCGCATGCGGGCCCGCCGCGCCCTGGGTCTGATTGATGACGCCAAAGAAGTTTTGCTCAAACTGTTTGACGCTGATGCGGAGTATTCGGCAGACACGCTGGAGGGGATTTATGTCGACCTGGAAAAAGTCAGTGCCAAGGTGCTGTCAGGCGACCTGACCGACATGATGGCCGGTGAAGTGCTGGGGGCGATTGCTCGTCATGAAGACTTGAGTGGGCGGATTCGCCGCAACATGATGGACACTCGGCGTGCTGTGAGCTTCATGATGCGCAGCAAGATGCTCAACGCTGAGCAGTTTGAAGAAGCTAGGCAGATTTTGCGTGACATCGACTCGCTCGATTCGCACACGGCGTTTTTGTTTGACAAGATCAACTTCTTGATGGACGCGACGGTGGGTTTCATCAACATCAACCAGAACAAGATCATCAAGATCTTCTCGGTGGCCAGCGTCGCCTTGCTGCCGCCGACCTTGATCGCCAGTTCGTACGGTATGAATTTCAAGTTCATGCCGGAGCTGGATTGGTCGCTGGGTTATCCGTACGCGCTGGGCTTGATGGTGGCCAGCGCCTTGGTGCCGATGCTGTACTTTCGCCGGCGCGGCTGGCTGAAATAAGCGTCAGTTGGGCGCTGGCAGCGACTGCAGCAGTTCGTCCATGATGCGCTGTGCATAACGGCTCGCTACCGTTGTTACAAAAGCCGGGAAATCAAGGTGTGCCGTGTCATCTGCACGGTCTGAAATAGTGCGCATAGCTGCAAACGCCACACCATAGTCAGCGCACACCTGAGCCACCGCTGCACCCTCCATCTCGACGGCAAGAGCCTTGTGCCCGGCCCCTTCCAAGGCGGCTTGCAAACGGCGGGATTCGTCGGCGCTGGAGACAAAACGATCACCGCTGGCGATCAGCCCGAGATGCACTTGCGCTCCAGGCCATATTGGCGATGCAGCGTTGGACGCTGTCGCCAGCGCACGGTCTGCCGCCAAAGCGAGCAAGGCCGTGAGGGAGGCGTCACAGGCAAAGCGTGAACGACCGTAGAGCGGCACTTCGTAGCGAGGAAAAAGCGGCGACGCGTCAAGGTCGTGCTGAATGAAGTCGTGCGCCACCACCACGTCACCCACCTTCACGCCCTGCGCCAAGCCGCCGGCCACACCGGTGAAGACCATCCGGCTGGCACCCAAGTGCCCGATCAACACAGCGGCGGTCAAGGTCGCCGAGACCTTGCCAATGCGCGACAAGCCCAATACCACCGGCTGGCCATGCAACTGGCCAAGCCAAAAATCACGACCGGCCACGGTCTGCTTTTGCGCACCTTGGAGTCGCTCAAGTAAGCCGTGCTGCTCTTCTGGCAAGGCACTCAAGATGGCGGTCAGTGGCGGACGTGACAAGGGCTTCATTTTTTGTCGCGTAATTCGCGACGTAGCACTTTCCCGACCGGCGTCTTCGGCAAGTCAGCTCTGAACTCGATCACCTTCGGCAGCTTGTAGCCGGCAAGATTGGCTTTGCAGTAGTCGCGCACCTGGGCTTCGGTCAGCTCCGGATTGCGTTTGACGATCACCAGCTTGACGGCTTCGCTGGTTTTGTCGTCTGGCATGCCGATGCAGGCGCATTCAAGAACGCCGTGCAGCTCACTCACCACGTCTTCGATCTCGTTCGGATAGACGTTGAAACCGCTGACGAGGATCATGTCTTTTTTGCGGTCGATGATGCTGAAGTAACCGTTCTCGTCGACGATGCCGATGTCGCCCGATTTGAAATAGCCGTCTGCTGTCATGACCTTGGCAGTTTCATCCGGGCGCTGCCAGTAACCGGCCATGACTTGCGGGCCCTTGATGGCGATCTCGCCGGGCTCGCCGAGCGGCACGTCGCGACCGTCGTCGTCGAGCAGCTTGAACCAAGTGCCAGGAATCGGCACGCCGATGGTGCCGGTGAAATGGCGGCTGATGGTCGGGTTGCAGCTGGCAGAGGGCGAGGTTTCCGACAGGCCGTAACCTTCGCAGATGGGGCAGCCGGTTTTCTCCAGCCACAGCTTGGCCACGGCGCTCTGCACAGCCATGCCGCCACCCAGCGACACCTTCAGGTGTGACCAGTCCACCGTGTTGAAGTCTGAGTGGTTGGCGAGACCCTTGAACAGCGTGTTGACGGCAGGAAAAATATGAACTTGGTGCTTGGCTAACTCTTTGAGCACGGCCGGCAAATCACGCGGATTGGGAATCAGGATGTTCTTGGCGCCGGTGCGCATGCACAGCATCATGTTCACCGTGAAAGCGAAGATGTGATAAAGCGGCAAGGCGCACACATAGACCGCTTGTGTGTTCGCCGGCAAGCCGGCCATGGCTGGTGCGTTCCAAGCTTCGGATTGCAGCAGGTTGGCGATCACGTTGCGGTGCAACAGCACCGCGCCTTTGGAAATACCGGTGGTGCCGCCGGTGTACTGCAAGACAGCCACGTCATCGGGCATCAAGTCGGGTTGCGTCAGCTTGGTGCGACGTCCATGCGCAATGGCGTCATTAAAACGCACGGCCGACGGCAAGTGAAACTCCGGCACCATTTTTTTGACATGCCGCACCACCCAGTTGACCAGTGTGCCCTTTAACAAACCGAGCTGGTCACCCAGGGCGCACAGCACCACATGCTTGACGGGCGTGTTGGCAATGCATTCTTCCAGCGTGCTGGCGAAGTTCTCGATGATGACGATAGCCTTTGCGCCAGAGTCCTTGAGTTGGTATTCCAGTTCGCGCGGTGTGTACAGCGGGTTAACGTTGACCACCACATAGCCGGCGCGCAAGATGGCGGCGACAGTCACCGGGTATTGCGGACAGTTGGGCATCATGATGGCGACGCGGTCGCCCTTGGCAAGACCCAGACTTTGCAGGTAAGCGGCCAAGGCTTGCGACAACTTGTCGGTCTGGTCAAATGTGACATCTCGGCCCATGAAGCTGTAAGCTACACGGTCAGCGTATTTCGTGAAGCTCTCTTGCATGAGTGCCACCAGCGAGGCGTACTGCGTTTCGTCGATATCGGCGGGAACGCCTTCCGGGTAAGCCTTCAGCCAAGGGCGTACAGTGTCAGATGCTGCCATTTTTCTCCTCCGTTGATGCTCAAAGTGCAGCGCTCCAAGTCTTGGGGCACGCCCTCTTCGGGGCTTTCTGCTGGTCGTGAAAACGTGCGGTAGTGCCGCCCCTTGGTCTTATTCGATCGCCTTGCCCATGTCTTCGATGATCTTTTTGGCATCGCCAAAAACCATCATGGTCTTGTCCATGTAAAAGAGCTCGTTGTCGAGGCCGGCGTAACCTGCCGCCATCGAGCGCTTGTTGACGATCACGGTCTTGGCTTTGTAGGCTTCCAGAATCGGCATACCGTAAATCGCGCTGCCTTTGACGTGCGCAGCCGGGTTCACCACGTCGTTGGCGCCCAGAATAATGGCGACGTCGGCTTGACCGAACTCAGCGTTGATATCTTCCATCTCGTGCACTTGGTCGTAAGGCACTTCGGCTTCGGCCAGCAGCACGTTCATGTGACCCGGCATGCGGCCGGCCACCGGGTGAATCGCGTACTTGACGCTGATGCCGCGGTCGGTGAGTTTTTGCGCCAGTTCTTTGACAGAGTGCTGCGCACGGGCCACGGCCAAGCCATAGCCTGGCACGATGATGACGGACTCTGCATTGCCCAGAATGAAGGCCGCGTCATCGGCGGAGCCGGACTTGACGTTGCGCTGCTCGGCTGAGCCCGCTACGGCCGTGCCGGCGTCACCGCCGAAGCCGCCCAAAATCACATTGAAGAACGAGCGGTTCATCGCCTTGCACATGATGTACGAGAGGATGGCACCGGACGAACCGACCAGCGAGCCGGCGACGATCAGCATGGCGTTGTTCAGCGAAAAACCGATGCCGGCTGCAGCCCAACCTGAATAGCTGTTCAGCATCGAGACCACCACCGGCATGTCGGCGCCGCCAATCGGGATGATGATCAACACGCCCAACACGAAGGACAGCGCGAGCATGGCAAAAAATGCGTTCCAGCTGCCGGTGAAGGTGAAGACTAGGCCGAGGCCCAAGGTCGCCAGACCGAGCACCAAGTTCAACTTGTGCTGGCCGACAAAGGACACCGGCGCACCTTGAAATAAACGAAATTTGTATTTGCCACTGAGCTTGCCGAAGGCAATCACTGAGCCGCTGAAGGTGATGGCACCAATCGCCGCACCGAGAAATAATTCCAGTCGGTTGCCCGCCGGTATTTCAGCTGTCCCCAAGCCTTTGGCGACGATGGCAAACGCATCGGGTTCGGCCATGGCGGCCACCGCGATAAATACCGCCGCCAGACCGATCATGCTGTGCATGAACGCCACCAGTTCGGGCATCTTGGTCATCTCGACGCGCTTGGCCATCAGCGTGCCTGCAGCACCGCCCACCACCAGCGCGACCAGCACGTAGACCATGCCTTGCGCCGCGCCGCTGGAGAGTTCGACGATGAGCGCCGCGGTGGTCAGCACGGCAATGGCCATGCCGGCCATGCCGAAAGCGTTGCCGCGGATCGAAGTGGTCGGATGCGACAGGCCTTTGAGCGCCTGAATGAAGCAGACCGACGCCAGCAAATACAGCAGGGTGACGATGTTCATGCTCATTTGGCTGCTCCTGCATCAGCGGCGGGTGCGGCTGTTTTCTTTTCTTTTTTCTTGAACATTTCCAGCATGCGGCGGGTTACTAAAAAGCCGCCGAAGACGTTGACGGCAGCCAGCGCCACAGCCAGCACACCCATGGTTTTGCCCAGCGGTGTGACGGTCAAGGCGGCAGCCAACATGGCACCCACAATGACGATCGCCGAGATGGCGTTGGTGACCGCCATCAGCGGTGTGTGCAAGGCCGGCGTGACGGTCCAGACGACGTGGTAACCGACATAAATAGCCAGCACAAAAATAATCAGGTTGATGATTCCGGGGGAGGCGAATTCCATGGTCTTTTTCCTCAAAAATTATTTTTTGGTGACTTCGCCGTTGCGCGTCATCAGGCAAGCGGCAACGATGTCGTCTTCGAGGTCAATCGTCAGTGCCCCGTCTTTGTTGATGATCAACTTGAGGAAGTCCAGCAGGTTGCGGGCATAGAGCGCGCTGGCATCAGCCGCCACCAAGGACGCCACGTTCGTCTCACCAATCAAGGTCACGCCATGTTTGACGACGATTTGGCCGGGCTCGGTCAGCGGGCAGTTGCCGCCTTGCGGTGCGGCCAAGTCAACGATCACGCTGCCCGGTTTCATGGACTTGACCATGTCTTCGGTGACCAGCACCGGTGCAGCGCGGCCCGGAATCAAGGCGGTGGTGATGACGATGTCAGCCTGCGCGACGCGCTTGGCGACTTCGACTTTTTGCCGCGCCAGCCAGCTTGGTGGCATCGGCTTGGCGTAGCCACCGACGCCGACAGCAGCTTCGCGCTCTTCGTCGGTTTCGTAAGGCACGTCGATGAACTTGCCGCCGAGTGACTCGACTTGTTCTTTCACGCTGGGCCGCACGTCGCTGGCTTCAATGACCGCGCCTAGTCGTTTGGCCGTGGCAATCGCTTGCAGGCCGGCGACGCCGACACCCAAAATCACCACGCGTGCGGCTTTGACCGTGCCGGCCGCCGTCATCAGCATGGGGAAAAAACGCTGGTAGCGGTCGGCCGCCATGATGACCGCCTTGTAGCCGGCGATGTTGGCTTGCGAAGACAGCACGTCCATGCTTTGCGCGCGGCTGGTGCGCGGTGCGGCTTCGAGCGCAAAAGCCGTCAAGCCGGCGGTGGCCAGACGCTGCAGGCCACTTGCATCAAAGGGGTTCAGCATGCCGGTGATGACACCGCCAGAACGCGCCAATGGCATCTCGCTGTCCTCGGGGCAGCGCACCTTGAGCACGATGTCACAGGCATAAGCGCCGGCGGCATCGGTGATCTCGGCACCGACGGCTTCGTAGGCGGCGTCAGGCACGCTAGCAGCAACGCCGGCACCCGATTGAACGCGAACGGTATGGCCTTGGGCTTTGAGTTTCTTGGCCGTTTCTGGCGTGACGGCGACACGTGTCTCGCCGGTCATGATTTCAGCAGGTACCCCAATCAGCATGGGCCACTCCTTGTTATGGGGCGGAATTTCCGCCCACTGGTTTTTTAGCTGTCAAGAAGCTTACATGAGTTTTTTTGCTGTTCGCACCTGAAGGAGGTTCTTTTTGACGAACTCTTGACCCCGGTACGGAGCCAGCCCGGTCAGGCCAAGAGCTGTTTCAGGCGCAGCAGCGCGTGTTGCACGGTGGCTTCGCGCACCTGCTGGCGGTCGCCGTCAAAGCAGCGTTTGTCGGTGACCACGCCATCGGGGGTGGCCCAACCAAACCAAACGGTGCCGACAGGCTTGTCGGTGCTGCCGCCACCCGGTCCCGCCACACCTGTGACGGCAACGGCGACTTGTGCACGTGAGTGCCTCAGTGCGCCTTCGACCATGGCACGGGCGACCGGCTCGCTGACTGCGCCGTGGGCCTCGATCAGGTCGGACGGAACTCCCAGCAATTCGGTTTTGGCCGCGTTTGAATAGCTCACAAAGCCACGCTCAAACCAGAGGCTGGAGCCTGCTAGGTCGGTGCAGGCGGCGGCAATCAGGCCGCCGGTGCAGCTTTCGGCGGTGGCCATCAGCAGCTTTTTAGACAGCAATTGCTCGGCCACTTGCGCGGTCAGTGTGCGGCGTGCAGCGGTCACTGAGTTCACCACCATTGCTTCCAGAAAGCCAAGACCAACAAGGTGCAAAAAGCCGCCAGCACATCGTCAAACATAATGCCGAAGCCGCCGCGCACACCAAAGCCTTTGAAGTGCTTGTCGGCCCAAGCCATCGGGCCAGGCTTCAAGGCGTCAAAGGCGCGGAAAAGCGCAAAGGCGACGATTTGAGCCAAGAAGCTCGCTGGAAGCAGCAGCCATAAAACAAGCCAGAAGGCGGCTATTTCGTCCCATACGATGTGGCCTGAGTCAGCGACCTTCATGTGCTGAGCCGTGACCGTGCAGGCCCACCAGCCGACCAGCAATGAAGCCGCAATGAGCCAGCCCAGCTGTGTGACCGTCAGCCAGTGCTGCATCACCAGAAAAGCCAGCCAGGCCCACAGCGTGCCGGCGGTACCGGGCGCCAGCGGGCTCAGGCCTGAGCCAAAACCGAGCGCAATGAAGTGCGCTGGGTGTGACAGCATGAAGCGCGCCGTGGGTCGCAAAATAGCGGTGGATTCGGCAGGTGGCGCTTGGTCCGGAGGCGCAGGCAGCGTGTCGAGTGGCGTCATGGCGTGGCGATCAAGGGTGTCATGAGAAGTGGTCAAACGAGGTGAAGTGCGTGGGTAATTCGTGCCCGTTTTCATCAAGCAATTGCAATCCGTGTGCCGTGTTGATGCGGCCTATGCAGTGGATCGGCGTGGCGCTTTGCCGCGCGGCGACTTGCAGCGTCGCTGCAGCGCTGGGTGGCGCAGTGAAAAGCAGCTCGTAGTCGTCGCCGCCGGACAGCACGCAGGTCAGCGCGGCGTCGTCGCTGATGCCTGCGCTGGGCCAGTCGGCGTGCTTTCGTGCAGCGATGAGGTCTAGTGCTGCGGCGGTGTGCAGTGTCGCGCCGACTTGAGATGCTTTTAAAAGATGTTGAATGTCACCCACCAGCCCGTCGCTGAGGTCCATCGCTGCGCTGGCCAGACCGCGCAGCGCCAGACCTAGAGCGATGCGGGGGCTGGGTTCTTCCAGTCGCTGCCGTGCGGCTTGCAGCAGAGCCGGCGGCAGATCAAACTTGCCGCGCAAGGCGTCCAGTGCCAGCCGCGCGTCACCCAGCTGGCCGCTGACATAAATGTCGTCGCCGGGCTGTGCACCGCTGCGCAACAAGGCTTGGCTCTTTCCCGCGGGCGCCGGCACGCTGCCAAACACCGTGATGCAGATGTTCAACGGCCCGCGCGTGGTGTCGCCGCCAATTAGCTCGCAGCCGTGTAGGTCAGCCAGTGCAAACAGGCCTTGTGAAAAAGCCGCCAGCCAAGCCTCATTGATCTGCGGCAGGGCCAGTGCCAGCGTGAAGGCCTGCGGTTCGGCGCCGCAAGCGGCTAGGTCACTCA